>JBFHIN010000032.1:0-11861 GCA_041596415.1 Crocinitomicaceae bacterium
TAAAAAGTACGATAAAGCCTCGGCAAAGTTCGAACAATTGATCGTTCTTGAAAAGAATAATGCTACCGCGTATTACAATTTAGGTAATTGCTATTACCATTTAAAAAAATATCCATTGGCCATTTGGTCGTACGAAAAGGCGCTAAAATTAAATCCCGGCGATTATCAAGCGGAGCAGAATATTGAAAACTGCTACCTACAACTCAATAATGGACTAGGTTATATTCCTTCTATCAAAGGACTGAAGAAATTGATCGTTGCAACACCGGAATTACTTTGGATCGTTCTTTCTGTTGTTTGTGCCATCATCATTGCTTTTTGTGTTTTCCAGCTGATTCGCCATCGCAATTCAATGTGGAAAAAATTATATTGGTTAGTGCTCATACTTGTATCCCTAATGCTGATCACGATCGTTTATTTTGATGCACGCGCCAATAAAGTTCAACAGGGTAATCATGAGGCTATACTTCTCAATGGAGATATCGCTTATGAATTAATGGAAGGAGATAATTCCGAAGCAATACCGCTAAAAGCGGGAATGAAAGTCAAGGTAATCAGCTCAGATTCTGTAAAAACACAAATACTTGTCCTGGATAAGGTGAAGCTTATACTTTCTACCAGTGAAATTAGAGTCATTTGAAGTAAAAATAGATTTTATTCTTCTTGGCTAATTCCCTAACTTTGCATCCGAATGTCCGGAAAAAAAGAAAATATACGCAATTTAGGTATTGAAGAACTTAAGCTTGCCGTAACTCAATTAGGTGAAAAGGCTTTTAGAGCAAAACAAATCTACAGCTGGTTATGGCAGAAACATGTTCCTAGTTTTCAGCATATGTCTGATCTTAGTCTGGACTTGAGAAATAAACTTGAGGAAAAATTCTACATAGATCAAATCGCATTACAAGACCAACAAATTTCCAGTGACAAGACCATTAAATGTGCCTTCACGGTTGAATCCAACAATGTCGTTGAAGGTGTATTGATCCCCACGAGTTCACGCACGACGGCTTGTATTTCATCTCAGGTCGGGTGCAGCCTTTCTTGTAAATTTTGTGCAACGGGAAAACTAAAGCTCATGCGCAATTTATCTGCCGGTGAGATCGTTGACCAAGTTGTATATCTGAAAAATCAAGCTGAACAGCGTTACAAGACACCTTTGACCAATATTGTGTACATGGGCATGGGTGAACCTTTATTGAATTACAAAAATGTTCTTCGTTCTGTGGAGATGATCACGTCTACAGACGGTTTAGGTATGTCGCCGAAACGAATCACCATTTCTACCGCAGGAATTGCCAAGATGATCAAAAAACTGGGCGATGACGAGGTAAAATTCAATCTTGCATTGTCACTTCACGCTGCTAATGACGTGAAACGCAGCAAGATCATGGAGATCAACGACACAAACAACTTGGAGGCATTGCAAGAAGCGCTTCAATATTTTCATGAAAAGACGCAGACTCGTATAACATTCGAGTATATAATTTTCAAAGACTTCAATGATCAGATCGCTGATGCCCGGGAATTAGCAGAATTTGCAAAATGTGTCCCATGCAAGATTAACATCATTGAATACAACCCAATAGACGACGGTGAATTTCAACAAGCTTCACGTGCTAACGTTGATGCTTTTGCAGCTTATATCGAATCTAAAAATCTTGTCGTTAACGTGAGAAGAAGCCGTGGAAAGGATATCGATGCAGCTTGCGGACAACTGGCCAACAAAAACAAGGTGGTTACCAAGGAAAACAGGGTGCTAAAAGCGGTTTAATGCTATTAAACAGTCGCTATTTGCTACATTAGAATTGAACCGGAGACCTTTCACTCAAAACTCCGTCAAATTTCACAGATTAGCTTGAACTTTAAGCACAAAAAAGCAATGTAAAACGTATATTTGCATCATGCTCAGCGTAAAGGAAATTATTGAACCCATTGACTCAGAAATGACTGAGTTTGAGGTGCGTTTCCGTCAAAACATGCGCTCCAAAGTGCCTCTTCTTGATAAGATCACACACTACATTATCCGAAGAAAGGGCAAACAGATGCGACCCATGTTCATTTTCCTAACCGCAAAGATGTTAGGTGAAGTAAACGATCGCGTTTATGATGCGGCATCGCTTGTTGAGTTACTGCATACAGCAACATTGGTGCATGATGACGTAGTAGACGATGCGAATGAAAGACGTGGTTTTTTCTCCGTGAATGCGCTTTGGAAAAATAAGGTAGCGGTTTTGGTTGGTGATTACATGCTGTCGAAAGTGCTATTGTTGTCCATCGAAAAAAACAACGTAAAACTTTTAGAGATTGTTGCAAGAGCCGTACGTGAGATGAGCGAAGGTGAATTACTTCAGATCGAAAAAGCAAGAAAGCTGGATATCACAGAAGAAATTTACTTTGAAGTAATCCGCCAAAAAACGGCATCATTGATCGCTACCTGTTGCGAGGCAGGGGCAATAGCTGTAGATCGTGATGATCAAGCCAAACAGATGCGCGAATTCGGAGAATTGGTGGGTTTGACTTTCCAGCTCAAGGACGATATTTTCGACTACGGCACCGGAGAAAAAATTGGGAAGCCAACAGGAATTGATATTCGCGAACGAAAATTAACCTTACCACTGATCTACACCTTAAATACGGCACCAAAAGAGGTTGTTCGGGAATTGAAGTACATTGTGAAGAATAAGAATGAGGATTCTAAATCCATCAGAAAAGCAGTTGAGTTAGTCATTGAACACGGTGGAATTGCCTACACGCACAACAAAATGATGGAATTGAAGGAACGGGCATTGAATTTACTATCCGAAATACCAGATTCTCAAGCTAAAAGATCATTGATTGGACTAGTGGAATACACTACACAAAGAGAAAACTAAAGAAAATGAAAAGTATTTATTTAATTATTGGATTGATCCTTTTTACAGGCCTTCAAGCATGTTCTGAAGAAGAACAAGAAAAGCCAAAAAAGGAAGAGGCTGTAGAAACAGAAAATTTAGTTGAGATAAAAGATGGGATTTATTACGAATGGTATCCCGGTAAAAAACAAGTGAAATACAAAGGACCTCAGGATGAGAACAAAATGCGTCATGGCATCTGGAATTTTTATTCTGAAAATGGCGTTGAGTTATCTGTTACGATGTATAACCACGGTAAAAAAGAAGGGTATACCATTGTTAAATACCCTAATGGAACCTTGCACTACCGTGGTGAATATTTGAATGACGAAATGGTCGGACTATGGACCACCTATGACGAAAAAGGAAATATTATTTCTGAAAAAGACTTTGGTCAACCAAAATAATTAATGTCGAAAATACCACCACATATTATTGATGAGATCATGCATACTTCCCGCATCGAGGAAGTTATAGGCGAATTCGTTAATTTAAAACGAGCCGGTGCAAATCTCAAGGGTCTTTCTCCATTTACGGATGAGAAGACTCCATCATTTGTGGTATCTCCTGCCAAACAGATCTTTAAATGTTTTTCTACAGGAAAAGGTGGTTCAGTTGTTACCTTTCTAATGGAAAAAGAACACTTTTCTTATCCTGAAGCATTGCGTTGGCTGGCCGACAAATATGGCATTCAACTTCCGGAAGAAGGTCCTATCAATCCTGAAGAACAAGCGGCGCTGTCAGAACGTGAAAGTTTATTTATCATCAATGAGTTCGCTAAAGAACATTTTATTCATAACCTCAATAATACAGAAGAAGGCAAAGCAGTTGCACTCTCCTATTTTGAGGAACGCGGTTTTCGCAAAGACATTATTGATAAGTTTCAACTCGGTTATTGTCTAAATACTGGAAACGATTTCACCAATGCAGCCAAAGAGAAAGGTTATAACCTGGAGTATTGTGAAAAGGTCGGACTTGTAAAATCAAAAGACGATCGTCAGTTCGATTTTTTCAGAGGACGCGTAATGTTCCCAATCCACAGTGTTTCCGGAAGGGTACTTGGTTTTGGGGGACGAACGCTGTTTACCGATAAGAAAATTGCCAAATATTTCAACTCTCCGGAAAGTCTCATCTATAACAAAAGTGAGATTCTCTATGGTTTGCATTTTGCCAAGGGAGACATCATTAAATACGACAACTGTTTCTTATGTGAAGGGTATACTGATGTGATCAGTATGTATCAAGCCGAGATCAAAAACGTGGTTTCTTCGTCGGGTACTTCCTTGACCAAAGAACAGATCAAATTGATCCGTCGTTATACCAGCAACATTACCATACTCTTTGACGGAGATGCTGCCGGTATTAAGGCATCATTTAGAGGAATCGACCTGATTCTTGAGGAGGGTATGAACGTCAAAGTGGTTCTTTTCCCTGAGGGCGAAGATCCGGATTCCTTTTCTAAAAAATCGAGCACTTCAGAACTGGAGAAATATATTGCTGATCACACGCAAGATTTTATATCATTTAAAGCAGACATCCTACTTAATGATGGTGAAACGGATCCTATTAAGCGTGCTGAATTGATCAAGGAAGTAGTGCATTCAGTAGCTCTAATACCAGATCAAATTACCAGAACTGTTTATATGCAACAAATTGCACAGCAGTTCCAAATTGATGAAAGCATTGTTTCCAATGAGCTGATCAAACTGCGAAGAAACACGGTCGCCAAAAACATGCAAAGCGAAGAAATCCAGTCGATCCAGCCTCCTATTCAAAAGGAGACTCTGGTACCTGAACACTTTGGATTTCATTATCATCAACAGGAAAATGATGAATTCAATCTGATTCGAGTTTTGATAAAATACGGCACCTTGGTGATTCCCACCAAAGAAACCGATGAAACGGGCCAGATTGTCGAAGGTGAGACTACTGTGATTGAACTCGTACATAATGAATTGGAAATGGACGAATTGAATTTCGAAGTTCCCCTCTATGCCAAGATCTACGCATTATTTGTTCATTACCTCTCACACGGCGAACTGCTATCCCTTAATTTTCTAAGAGCGCAGGAAGATCAAGAAATCGCTCGTTTTATTGCAGAAATAGAAACAGAAAGCCATGAGGTAAGCAACAAATGGTTGGCCAACTACAATATTATCACCCGAACTGAACAAGACAGATTACCTGAGACCGTGAGAAATGCTATTTACTGTTTTAAAAGTTCTAAAATTGAAAGCCGAATCAAGGACCTCCGAGAGCGGCTAATTGATGCTGATAATATGAGTGACGAAGAACTTACTGATGTTTTGGCCGAACAAATGGCCTATGAAAAAATCAAAATTGCCTTCTCTGAAAAGTTGGGCAGAATAATACTACGTTAAAATGTTAAGTGTCACATTGTTTAAATTAGGACCCTATAATGTTTGTTTATGGAACATTATTTTCCTTAGTGCCATCTTTTTCTCTGCGATGATACTCCGTAGAGTAATTCACAGAATGTTAAAGAGATATCTTAAAAATGCGAATATTCGTGTTGAAGGCAGACGAGTTACGTATTTGAAGTTATTAAGTCAGAGTGTCTATATTTTGGCGGCTTATTTTGCTGTACTGTCGTTTAATTTCAACAACGAAAATGTCACTTTTACCGATTTCCTGAATTTTAATCTAATAGAGTCTAAAAAATTTACATTAAGCTTCTATCATATCATCGTTATCGTTGGGATTCTCTTCGGAGCAAAAATTCTACTCAACTTCACCAAACTTTACATCAGCAGAAAATTACGGGAAAAATCATATCACAATCCAGGAACCGAATTTGTTTACATTCAGATCGCCAAGTATGTCATTTACGTATTTGCCATTGTTTTTATCCTAAAAGCCTTAGAAATAGATCTTTCGCTTCTTATTACCGGTTCACTTGGACTTTTTGTGGGATTAGGGCTTGGACTCCAAGATGTTTTCAAGGATATGTTTTCGGGTATTGTTCTCTTATTTGAAGGAAATGTTAGAGTCGGTGATATTGTGGAGATCAACGAGGGAAATAAAAATTCAACCATGGTGGCCAAGATTCTTAAGATCAATGTCAGAACTACTCAAATTGAAACGCGCGAAGGAAATGTTCTAATCATTCCTAACGGCAAACTCACACAAGAAAATGTAGAAAACTGGAGTCACGGTTCTGAATTATCACGCTTTAGGATAAATGTTTCTGTTGCCTACGGCACAAGTACTGAACTCGTGTTACGCCTACTAAAACAAGCGGCTTTGAGTCATCCGAAAGTAAAAAAAACACACCCTGTGGATGTACGTCTGGCTAATTTTGGTGAAAATGGATTGGAGCTCGAACTTATATTTTGGGCTGATCAAAGCTGGGATATCAACAATTACAAATCTGAAATTCGTTTAGAGATTGATCGTCTTTTCAGAGAATATAAAGTGACTATTCCTTTTCCACAGCGCGAATTGCACTACAAAAATGCTGATTTCACTGTAGAAAATGCCTTTTCTAAATAACTAACGCAACAAGTATTTGTAGCGCTGAATAGTATTTTCGAGACCCAGATAAATTGCATCCGAAATCAGTGCATGACCGATCGACACTTCGAGTAAATGAGGAATATTTTCTTTGAAATATCGCAAGTTGTCTAAGTTTAGATCATGACCGGCATTGATCCCCAAACCTAATTCATCGGCATACTCAGCTGCTTTGACATATTCTCTTATTGCTTCTGCCGGATTCTTTGAAAAATCTTCAGCATAAGGTCCGGTATACAATTCAATACGATCAACGCCTGTTTTAGCTGCATATTCGATATTGGTCAAATTTGTGTCAACAAAGATCGAACTTCTTACACCTTGTTCCCGAAATTTCACAACTAGATCTTTTAGCATTACTTCGTGTTTCTTCGTATCCCAACCTGCATTTGAAGTCAATACATTGGGTGGGTCAGGAACCAACGTTGCTTGCTCGGGTCTCACCTCATCAATGATTCTTAAAAATCGTTCATCAGGATAACCTTCAATATTGAACTCTGTCTTCACAACTTTTTTCAGATCATAAACATCCTTGAGTGTGATATGTCGTTCATCCGGACGTGGATGAACCGTGATTCCATCAGCTCCAAATCGTTCACAATCAATGGCTACTTGAACAACATTCGGCAAGTTTCCGCCTCGAGCGTTACGCAAAGTGGCAATTTTATTAATGTTTACGCTTAACTTAGTCATGCTTCGGTACAATTTTTGACGAACCAAAATTACGAAGTTAGGAATGAAATTACTACTTTGGTAAAAGAAATGAGAGCTATTGAATTAATAACAGAGGAAATTCCGCCGTTGACCCATCTTGATACAGGTGAGAAAGCTTTGCAATGGATGGATGAGTTCAAGGTGTCACATTTGCCTGTTCTTAAAAACGGAAATTTCGTAGGAGTTTTATCCGAGTCTGACATTTTGGACAAAATGGACCTGGTCGAAAAACTTGATGTTCTTTTCGATCATTTACCACGACCATACGTATTTGCGTATGCTCATATCTATGAAGTCTTAGCGAAAATTTCAGAGCATCGTGTGAGTGTTCTTCCAATTTTGGATGAAAATGAACAATATTTAGGTTGTACAAATGTTTTTCATCTATTGACAGTTATCGCCAACACAGGAAGTATAAAGGAGACAGGTGGAATAATCGTTTTGGAGGTAAACAGCATCGATTATTCGATGGCACAGATCGCTCAAATTGTTGAAAGTAATAACGCCAAGATCCTGAGCTCATTTATTATATCAAGCGCAGATTCAAATAAACTGGAAGTTACACTAAAAATCAATCAACTGGAACTAGGTCGAATTATTCGTACTTTTGAGCGTTACGACTATACCATTAAAGCTTCATTCCAAAAAAGCGACGCTGATGATGATATTCAAAGTCGTTATGATGCACTTATGAACTTTTTGAAATTCTAACATGAACGTTGCAATCTACGGGCGTAAGATCACCAAACAGAATATCCCATATTATGAGGAGATCATTGGAATTCTGGAGTCGTTTGGGTGGAAACCTATTCTAGAGCATGAATTGCGTGAGCAACTTGCCCAAAAAGCCGGAATAACCAAGAAGTACGAAACGTTTTCCTCTTATAAGGATTTTCAGAAAGGTATTGATTTGACCTTGAGCATTGGAGGCGATGGAACATTTATTAAAACCGTCGGATACATCCGTGATTCACTTGTTCCTCTATTAGGAATAAACACAGGAAGACTCGGATTTTTAGCCAATATTTCGAAAGATCAGATTCAAGAAACCATGGATCTGGTAAAAAGAAAAGAATACGAGTACCAGAAGCGCTCTTTGCTACGTATTTTAACAGAGGAAGATCACTTTGGCGAGGATAATTTTGCCCTCAACGAAGTAACTTTTCATAAAAAAGATGCGGCATCTATGATTACCGTTCATGCTTATCTTGACAATAAATACTTGAATTCCTATTGGGCAGATGGCTTGATTATTTCAACACCAACAGGATCTACGGCTTACAGTTTAAGTTGTGGAGGCCCTATCACAACACCCGGATGCCAAGTACACATAATAACGCCTATCGCGCCGCATAACTTGAATGTGCGACCAATGGTAGTTCCTGATCACCTTCCCTTAAAATTGAGTATGGAGGGAAGACAAAGAAGTTATTTGATCAGTCTGGATGGTAATTCAAAAAGTATACGTCAAGGTGAAGAGGTACATATTGCAAAGGCCGAATTTATGATCAATGTGATCAAATTTGAGGATAATAACTTCCTAGATACAATTAGAAATAAAATGCTTTGGGGAATAGACCGAAGAAATTAAATGAAAAACAAACAAGAATCATGACAAAAAAGTCCATCTATTTATTCTTATTGGCGTGTTTGACGCTAAACGTTGCAGTTGCACAGAAAAAAGGTAAGAAACCAAAACTTGAGCCCGGAATTTATGCGGAGTTCAATACTTCAAAAGGTATTATTTTATGTCAATTGGAGTACGAAAAAACTCCAATGACGGTAGCCAATTTTGTTGGTTTAGCTGAAGGAAAACTTACACTTTTCGATACCATGAAATACACTACACCATACTATAACGGATTAAAATTTCACCGCGTGATCAAAGATTTCATGATTCAAGGTGGTGATCCGGATGGAAATGGTTCGGGAGGACCTAAACACCGCTTTCAGGATGAAACACGTCCTGATCTAAAGCACGACCGTCCGGGAATACTTTCTATGGCCAATGCAGGTCCAGGTACCAACGGAAGTCAGTTTTTTATTACTCACAAAGAAACGCCTTGGTTAGATGGAAAACATACTGTTTTTGGACATGTAGTTCAAGGTCAGGACGTAGTAAATGCTATTGAACAAGATGATGTGATGAAAACAGTAAAGATCATTCGCGTTGGTAAAGTTGCTAAAAAATGGAATGCTTCAGAAGCTTTTATGAAAGTGTTTAATGAGAAAAAAGCAGAGGACGAAAAAATGGCGGCTGAAATGGCTAAGATAGCTGCTATGTCGGAGGATGAATACAAGAACTACATGTTCACAGAAGTTAAAGCGAAATATCCTACCGCTCAACTTTCTCCTTCGGGTCTAGTTTACATCATTGAAAACCCTGGTGTTGGTCCAAAACCTGTACAAGGAAATTTCTTGTCGGTACATTATAAAGGTACATTTAGAGCAGACGGGAAAAAGTTTGATGCTTCTTACGATAGAGGTATGCCCATGGATTTTATTTACATTGACAATAAAATGATCCCTGGTTTTGAAGAAGGAATTGGAATGTTAGCGGAAGGCGGGAAAGCAAAGTTGATCATTCCTTACTATCAGGCATACGGTAAAAAAGGAAGACCGGGAGCAATTCCACCATATTCTGATTTGGTATTTGATGTGGAAATAGTGAAGATAAAAGATGCTCCACCAATGGAAGAACATGATCACGATGAACATGACGGTCATCAACATTAATATTGAAAAAATTGCAAAAAAAGACCCGAATTGTCGGGTCTTTTTTTGTTCGCTGAAAATAATTCGCCATTGGTTTAAAATTCCTCCGAGCCCTTATTGCTGTGTGCGAAATTTTGTTAAATTCAAGCATTAGAGAAAACACAACCTATTTGCTATGAAAAGAGTTTTACAAAATCTTGTCTTGTTAGGAACCGCTTCATTATTCCTTATTGCTTGTTCTGGCAATGACGAACCCACGAAGGAAGAAAAAATGGATTCAGGTGATCACATGATGGATCAGCATGAGAAAATGATGGACGTAGAGAAGGGCGTAATGATGCAAGACAGTGCGGAATTAATGTCCATGATCGACAAAAAAAGAATGGACATTGAAGCCATGATCAAAGACATCAAACCCATTGAAATCACGAATAAAGAGATGCGGCCAAAATCTGCCCAAAAATGGTCCAAAGTACATGTATACGCTAAGGACGGAAAGGTTATCAGAATGAAAACCTATCCGCATCTAGGCGTTTCCAAAAGAACGGAGGAATTTTATTTTGACAACGGGAAGTTAATTCTTGCTACCATAGAAGATGATGGTATGGGTAAACCCGGCAAAGACAAAATGAAAATAGACAAACTGTATTATTTCGACGAAGATAAATGTATAGCTGAAATGCATAATACCAATGAAAGAGAATACGGTACTAAAACTTCTGAAAGTGAGGAATTGATGCATGAGGCTCAAGAGTACATGGATATTCATCACATGAAAATGAATAAATAAACCAACCCTACATATATTAAAAACAACAGCTAAACTACACGTAAAAATTCTAACTTTAGAAAGCGATTGATCACCCTTCACTAGTTGGGTGATCTGTTTTTTTAATACAGATATAGATGCAAGTACTCGATGATGCATTTTGGAGAAGGATAGAAGATTTTGATCTAGACCAACCCCTAGGCGATTATTGTTTTTCTATTCGCTTGGCGAAAGAACAAAAATGGACACTTGATTTCACGCAACGCGCAATCATAGAATACAAGAAATTCATGTATCTGGCAGCGACAAGTGATCAAATGGTATCGCCTTCTGAAATTGTTGACCAAGTTTGGCATCAACATTTGATATTTTCTCGCTCCTATTCAGATTTTTGTTCAGTTCTTGGAAAAGATATTCAGCACATTCCTTCTACACACAATCGTTCTGAAATAAAAAAGTTCAAAGCAGCTTCTGAAAGAACAAAAGATCTTTATTTCAAGCACTTTGGGGCAGAGCCAAGCGACATTTGGGATGAAACCTCCATGCACGCTACATTAAAGCTGAGAAAAGCAACGATGAAAATGCGGTCATTTCTACTCATTTCGACGTTGTCATTTATCATCCTCGGAATTCCTGCCTTTTACCTTTTATATCCCATATTCACACATTGGAATAATCCCGGTTTTCTGTTTTTCTTAATCATTATTTCTGCCTTCGTATTTCTTTCCCTTTCTTACTTTAATCGCTGGTATTTAAATAAAGTATTTTGGTCGATAAAAGAAGCTCCTTTCATTGCACGACTAACTCCTATGGAGGTTATCTTTCTGGAAATTCCATACATGAATCGAATTGTCCATGTTCTGATCGACAGAATGCTGAAAAAAGGAAGCATTGAGATCCTCGAAGATAAATCTGTACAAGTAATCAATGAAGAATTAGTGGATAGGCTGGACGAAAAACTCGTTATCGAAGAAATAAAAGCCAATGACAACAAAATTAGTTTCAATGACTTAATCGATAAGCTAGCTGTACAATCTCAATTCACTCAAATTGAAACAAGTATGGCGGCGTTAAAAAAGTATTTCAATCGATCTGCTGCTTTTTTCAAACTTTTCATGATCAATTATTTTTTTATAGCAGCAATCTTTACTTTCGGCACGCTGAGATTAATAACAGGTATAGTACGCGATAAACCCGTTGGAATTTTGATTTTTCTGTTACTCGTTATTCTTGTTGTA
>JBFHIN010000033.1:0-11638 GCA_041596415.1 Crocinitomicaceae bacterium
GATCTTGGTCTGCCGATATTAAAACAGATGATGGATTACGCTGAAGATAAAATTGAAATTATGGTCGGTGGAGGAGTGAATGCCGCTAATTGCCAAAAAATAAAGGAAACAGTTCAGCCTGATGCCATACACTTTTCAGGTACCGTTAAAGTTTTAAGTGACGAGGAATCTCTTTTCT
Organism: Crocinitomicaceae bacterium; assembly: GCA_041596415.1. GTDB lineage: Bacteria > Bacteroidota > Bacteroidia > Flavobacteriales_D > Crocinitomicaceae > M0103. The sequence continues at coordinate 179 of JBFHIN010000033.1, forward strand.
CTGAGACCGTGTTGCGTGTTGATAAAACTAAAGTGAAAAGAATCCATGATCTTCTAATTGTGTAATCTTTTTAATCTTTTTACGTTTTAAGTGCATGAAATTCGTTTGTGCAGTAATTATTTCCTTTTTAGCCTTCTCCGGCCATGGACAATGCGATTCTATTCCAGATTTGAATAAACTGATTGTCAAGCTCGCTGAATCAAAGTTGAAGAAGAAGGTCGGTAGAGGAGAGTGTTGGGATTTGGCTCAATATGTTCTGAATGAATCAGGAGCTAACTGGGATCGCAACATGAATTTTGGAAAGGTATTGGCTAAAAATGAATGTGTGATGCCCGGAGATATTATCCAATTTGAAAAAGTTAAGGTCAAATTCACCAATGACGAAGGGACTTTTACTGAGGCTATGCCGCATCATACTGCCATAGTTTATGCAGTGAAATCAAAGGATGAAGTTGAATTGATTCACCAAAACACAAGCTATACGGGAATGAAAGTTGGAATCAGCGGCTTGAAATTTTCAACAATAATATCAGGAAAGTACACCATCTATCGTCCTCAACGATAATTAAATTCGTGTTAAAACGTACTCGATCAAGCCTAACATTTCTTTGTGATACCCTTTTGAAAAATCCTTGTTCGGTCTGTTCGCTATTCCTAGACATACAGTGGCGCATTCGTGTCCTAATGCTTTTCCAAGTGCAAAAAGTGCAGAACTTTCCATTTCAAAATTCATGATCTTTAAACCGTCAGCCTCAAATGCAGTAAGTTTTTCGTTCATATTCTCAATAGCATTGGGAACTCGTAATTGCCTTCCTTGAGGCCCATAAAAACCACTTGAAGTCACCGTTATTCCGCTATGTGTTTTATCACTAAAAAGTGCTTGGTATAAGGAAGTAGAAGCTTCAACAAGGTAAGGAATGATCTCTTTTGGGAATTTTAACTCATCTATCAATTTTTGTTGAAGATCAAGTTCTTTTGCCGTCAATGGAATTTGATAAAAATGAGCAATATTGTCGAGACCTAAGGCATGTGAACTCAGTAGGTAAGAGTGAACTGGTATTTCTGGTTGTAGTATTCCACAAGTTCCAATTCTTACCAGTTTCAAGGATGTTTTGGTTGCAACATCTTCACGCTCATTCAGATCTATATTGAAGAGGGCGTCTAATTCATTGATAGTAATGTCAATGTTGTCTGTTCCAATTCCAGTGGATAATGCACTAATTCTTTTTCCCTTGAATGTACCGGTGTGACAAACAAATTCTCTATGCTGAGAAGTGTGTTCAACAGTATCGAAAAAAGATGATACCATTGCAACTCGATCCTGATCACCGACGAGAATTACTTTTTCAGCAATTTGACTCGGGTGTAAGCCCAAGTGGTAAACTTGTTTTTTATCATTAAGTACTAGTTCTGTGGGAGGATATTGCATAGTATTGTTCTTATAAAAAAAAAGGTGTCAATTAGATTGACACCTTAAATTTACGAGAATAATTTAATTGGAAACACTTCCAAATACTTTTTGTAGAATGTCCGATACTCTGGCCGCTGGATCTTTTCTAATCTTATTTTCTTCTATTTCAACCATGTGAAACAAACCGCTGATTGCTTTTTCAGTCACGTATCTGTTTAGATCAGGATTTAATTTTTCGCCGCCTGTCAAGCTCATCGCCGAATTATATTTTGTAATGATGGGATTCCAGTATTCTGTTAACTTAACTTGCTTGATAGCTTCTTCCACTTTTGGCGCAAAAGCATCGGTTAATTTACTGGTCGTATTGTCTTTCAAGAATTTCGTTGCTGCTCCGTTACCGCCATTCAAAATCGCAAAACCGTCAGAAATGCTCATATTCATGATCGCATCTTTGAAGATCGGCAAAGCTTCTTTGGTAGCTTCCTCTGCAGCTCGGTTCAAGGTTGTTTCGAATTTGTCTACCTGCCCGCTTAATCCCCAATCTATTGCTTTTTGTTTAACCTTGATCGCATCTTCAGGAAAAGGTAAACGGATATCTGCATTTCCAAGGAATCCGTCGGTTACTGATGTTAAATCGACGGAATTTTTAATACCAACGTTCAAGGCTTCCTTTAGACCTGAAATTACTTCAGTATTCGTCAATTTTGGTTTTTCAGGCGTTGTGGTTGTTACAACCTGTGCTGCTTGGTCAAGCACGTCACATGCTGTTGAGGAAATTAGTGTTAGAAGTCCTAGTGAATAGATATATTTTTTCATGTTTATTGATTTTGATTCAAAGATAATTTTTAATGTGTTTCCGCATGACAAAAACAGTACCAAATAAAAAAGGGAAACCGAAGTTTCCCTTTAAAATATTCGTAAGAGTATTATTTCAGAATATTGATGTATCCGTTAAACTCGTATTTACCATCATTTATGGCATCTTTTGCACTCGCGCGCCAGATGTATGTTCCAGCAGGAACTGTTTTTCCATTATAAGTACCATCCCATTCTCCTTCTGGATCATGTGATTCCCATATTACTTCACCCCAACGATTGAAGATGTATAATTCAAAACTATAGATGTCAATTCCTTCAATATAAACCCTCCAGGTTTGATTGAATTCATCACCATCGGGTGTAAATGCATTTGGTGAGTAGAAAATAACGTCTTGAACAACATTCATAATATAAGTAACCGTATCTGTACATCCGAAATCAGTCGTAACAATTAAGGTTACAGGATATTGACCAACGACTCCTTGAGGGAATGTAAAGTTTGGATTTTTACTAGTGCTGTAAGATGGACTAGAGCCAGGACTAAACCATTCCCAAGAAACAACATCTGTAGATGATCTGTTTTGCAACTGAATCGACGTTTCAAAGAATGTCGCTGGGTTCGCTGAGAAGGTGAAATCAGCAACCGGTAAAGGACGAACCTTGACAATATTATTGAATGTTCCCGAGTAAACACAGCCGTAAATTGACGTTACTAACATCTGTATTGAATAGTTGTTTGGTGTATTAAAAATATGCGACGTTGAATCATTTCCAAACTCAATTGTGCTTTTGCCGTCAGAATATTCAAAGTACGTAGTTGCAATTTCTGTAGGATTCGTCGAAGTGTTTGTAAATTCAAAGTATCCAGGAACACAATCTTCTGGTTTGTCAGGCATAACACCCGGTACTATTGGTGTAGGGAATGTAATCACTGTACATGAATCATGTACGGGCGAACCACATGCTTCTGACAAGGTTACACAATATTGCGTGTTCGTAAATTCCGGATCAACGGTAATTGAAGGCCCTGTTCCTACAATCATACCATTCGATCTCCAAGTATATGTATACGGTGAAGAACCTCCGGTACCAATTACATCAAGAGTGATTTGATCCTCAGGACAAATGGTTGTTGGTGGAGTTAAAGAGATGATGCGTAAAGGAGACGGTTCATTTAAGTTTCCGACTACCGTAACCACACAACCTTTGTTATCTGTAACGGTTATTGTTTGAGAACCAACAGGCAGGTCCATCGCTATGTTAGTTGTTGATGTTGATTTATCCCAGAAATACGTATAAGGCGCAGTACCTTGAGATACACTTAATTCCATCGTACCATCAAAACCTGAATTACATGTTACGTCTGTTTGATTAACAATATTTGCAATCATGCCAGGAATTTCACCAACTGTAACGTTCACAGTCCCTGTACATCCAACTGATGAAGAAACTGTACATGTGTAGGATCCTGCTGCAAGATTTGTCGCAGTTTGTGTTGTTTGCATAGCTGGATCATCCCACTGATAGAACATTGTTCCAAAAACAGGAGTCATAGTAGCAGTCGCTGTCCCATCATTGCCTCCTGGGCAAGAAACGATCGTTGTTGTTCCGCTAAAATTGACTGGTTGGTTTTGAACCGTTACACTCGCTGTAGCCGGACATCCATTTGCATCAGTCATGGTAACCGAATACGTTCCTGCGGCAACGTTATTTACAGTTTGGGTAGTTTGTCCTAAAGAAGGCCAGTTAAAAGTAAATGGTGCAGTTCCGTTACCTGGATTGGCGGTCACTGATCCCTGACCAGAACTACAAATATCCGTTGTTGAAGTGGTTGTTACTGTTGCTAATGTTCTTGTTATCCATGTTGTATCGTTACTTACGGATCCAATTGGTGTACCACATGCCGTACCACTCAGAAAATAACCTGTCGTTCCTGGGGGAACTGAGTTAATGGTTAAAACACCGTTGTTGAACGGAAAAGTTTGACCTAAAGTATTTCGCCATTGAAGATTTGTATTCACACTTGATACTAGTATATAAGGTACTTGTGAAATGGTGTAATTTCCAGTATTTGTTGGTGATGTCGGCAAAAATCTTCTACCGTCCTGGTTTGCATTCCAATTCGTGTTGTTTCTACCTGGTGTAATATGAGCTATAGTACCTGTTTGGTTTTCTGTACCTTGTATCGCCAATCCGCTATTCCAAGATGGGCAAGCAGGTTTGTTTCCAACGTGTAATTCAACAATATTGCTCGATTCGTAAAGAATAATCGCCATGTAAGAACACGTACTTGTACATGAGAACATTTGAATTTCTCGATATAACACTACGAACATTCTGTTTGGTGCCGTACCAATAGTTTGATATTGAATCTGACCACCTAAAGCTGGATTCATGTCTTGGTAACACACCATTGCAGTGTTCTTTGCATCATTAAAAGTAGTGCTAGGTAGTGGTCCAACTGCACCTAGTGCCCAAGAAGAGTACTGGCCAGCTTTCGAAGTTTCAAAGCTGATGTAACCATTCGAAGAAATAACACATTGATTGTACGTGTTATTGTAAAAGCTGAAAGGGAAACCAATGTTCACCACGCCTGAATAGACATCATCTGTTAACGAAACATTTGTAGGAGCATTAAGAAAAATCCCCCCACTAGATGAACCACCGCCACCGCTGGGACAATTCGATATAACTACTTGTTGTCCTTGACAAACAGTGGCATCCTCTCCAATACAAAGATTGACAGGTGGCAATGCTTGTGAAAACACACCGAGTGTTATAAGAATCATCGGTAATAAAACGATAATTTTTTTCATTTTGTTAAAATATGTAAGGTTCCTATTAATAAACGCACAAAGTTAGTTAAAGTTGCTTTAATGAAACCATTAGGAAATCGAAATTGTTTCCTAAACTTGGAATTCTGAATATAAAATGATTATTATTGAATATTTACAGTGAATGAATGAAAATTAACAGCAACATTATTTTATTAAAAATAAGGAGCAGAACAAAAAAGTTTTACATTTGCCTCGGTTTTTAAAATTATAAATAAAATGTCAAGTAAATACCAAGCAGAAATTGACGCTTTCATGGCTAAAGTGAAGGCAACCAATGGTCATGAAAAAGAGTTTATTCAAGCTGTTCAGGAAGTTGCTGAAGCTGTAATCCCAGTAATTGAGGAGACACCGCGTTATAAAGAGGCGAAAATTCTAGATCGTATTGTTGAACCTGAAAGAACAATTATCTTCAGGGTAACTTGGCTCGATGATAACGGAAATGTTCAAGTGAACAGAGGGTACCGTGTAGAGTTTAACTCGGCTATCGGACCATACAAAGGAGGTTTGCGTTTTCACCCTTCAGTGAATCTTTCAATTTTGAAATTCTTAGGTTTCGAACAAATATTTAAAAATTCATTGACTACGCTTCCAATGGGAGGTGGTAAAGGTGGATCTGATTTCGATCCTAAAGGAAAGTCAGATAATGAAGTAATGAAGTTCTGTCAATCTTTCATGACTGAATTGTCTCGTCATATTGGTGCTGATACAGATGTACCTGCAGGAGATATAGGTGTAGGTGGAAGAGAGATCGGTTATATGTTTGGTCAATACAAAAGAATTCGTAACGAGTTTACCGGAGTTTTAACCGGAAAAGCAAGAAACTGGGGTGGTTCTTTGATCCGTCCAGAGGCTACAGGATACGGTACCGTTTATTTTGCGAAGGAAATGTTAGCAACTAAAAACGATTCTTTCCAAGGTAAAGTTGTAGCTGTTTCAGGATCTGGAAACGTTGCACAATATGCTTGTGAGAAAGCTACGCAATTAGGAGCTAAAGTAGTTACGCTTTCTGATTCAGAAGGATACATTTATGATGAAGCAGGTATCGACGCTGAGAAATTGGCTTTCGTTATGGAGTTGAAAAATGTGAAGAGAGGAAGAATCAAAGAATATGTTACTAAATATCCGTCTGCAAAATTCGTAGAAGGAAAACGTCCTTGGGAGGTAAAAGTAGATATCGCTCTTCCGTGCGCTACTCAAAATGAATTGAATGGTGAGGAAGCACAAGTGTTAGTTTCAAATGGCGTTAAGTGTGTTGCTGAAGGAGCTAACATGCCGTCTACACCAGAGGCAATCGAGGTGTTCCACAAAGCAAAAGTATTGTTCTCACCTGGTAAAGCTTCAAATGCTGGAGGTGTTGCAACTTCAGGACTTGAAATGTCTCAAAACTCATTGAGATTGTCTTGGACAGCTGAAGAAGTAGATAAAAAATTACACGACATCATGGTGTCTATCCATGAAGCGTGTGTAAAATATGGTAAAGATGCTGATGGTTACATTGATTACGTTAAAGGTGCAAACATCGCAGGATTTGTAAAAGTTGCTGATTCCATGATTGATCAGGGATTAGTTTAATTTATAACTACAATTTTGAAAAGGCTGATTCTATGGATCAGCCTTTTTTAGTTGAAAATAATCGGTTTAAAACTTAATTCTCCTTGAATTTAAATTAATTTTGCCATTCCAATTTGAAGAAAATAGCACATGGAAATTCTAGAAAAGCGACATATCGAATATAACCGCGAAGGTTTTAAGGATGAGGAACTACTTAAAATTTATCGCACATTGCTGCTTCCTCGCATGATCGAAGAAAAAATGTTGATCCTATTACGCCAAGGTAAAATTACGAAGTGGTTTTCCGGTTGGGGTCAAGAGGGGATTTCTGTGGGTACAGCCTATGCCATGAATGCGGATGAGTATATTTTACCAATGCACAGAAACTTGGGGGTGTTTACAACACGTGAAATTCCGTTGAATCGATTGTTCGCACAGTTTCAAGGTAAAATGTCCGGATTCACTAAAGGTAGGGACCGTTCTTTTCATTTCGGTACACAGGATCATAAACTGGTCGGAATGATTTCGCATTTAGGTCCACAGTTAGGTATTGCAGATGGGATTGCGCTGGCAGCGAAATTAAAAGGTGAACAAAAATCGACCTTAGTGTTTACAGGTGATGGTGGAGCTTCCGAAGGAGATTTTCACGAAGCACTAAATGTAGCTTCTGTTTGGGATCTTCCGGTGATCTTTGCTATTGAAAATAACCGTTGGGGACTTTCAACACCTTCCTCCGAACAGTTCAGGTGTAAACAATTCATTGATAAAGGAATTGGTTATGGTATGAAAGCCATTCAAGTCAATGGAAACAATATTTTGGAAGTAATTAATGCTGTGCGAAAAATCAATACTGAAATTCGCGTAGATCCCAAACCATACATTCTTGAGTTGATGACTTTTAGAATGAGAGGGCATGAAGAGGCTTCTGGAACAAAATATTATCCTGAAGGTTTACAGGAAGAATGGTCAAAGCAAGATCCTGTGGTCAATTATGAATTATTCTTAAAAGAACAAGGGCTCCTTACGGATGAAGAAGAGAAAAAGATCAAAGCAGCTATAAAAGAAGATATTCAAAAGAATTTCGATATTGCGCATGCTGAGCCGGCAATCGTAGCTTCAGTTGAAAGAGAAATTGAAGATCTTTTTGCGCCATTTAAACAAGAAATAAAGAATCCTACAGGCGAACGAAGCGAAAAAAGATTCATCGACGCGATACAAGATGCTTTGAGTCAATCCATGGAGAAATATCCTGAACTGGTAATCATGGGTCAGGATATTGCAGAATATGGTGGTGCATTTAAGGTGACGGAAGGATTTGTGGATAAATTTGGTAAAGAACGCGTGCGTAATACGCCAATTTGTGAATCTGCTATCGTTGGTGCAGGATTAGGTTTGTCGATCGCAGGAATGAAGGCAATTGTAGAAATGCAATTCGCTGATTTTGTTACCTGCGGATTTAATCAGATCGTAAACAACTTAGCGAAGATCCATTGGCGCTGGGGACAAAACGCAGATGTCGTTGTGAGAATGCCGACAGGAGCCGGTACGGCTGCCGGACCTTTCCATTCACAAAGCAATGAAGCGTGGTTTGTTCATACTCCGGGACTAAAGATCGTTTATCCATCTTCACCTTATGATGCAAAAGGCTTACTTAATGCAGCAATTGAGGATCCGAACCCAGTGATGGTATTCGAACATAAGTATTTGTACAGAAGTCTGAAAGAAGAGGTTCCAAATGAATACTATACGGTTGAAATTGGAAAAGCAAAGCGCGTAAGTGAAGGTGCAGATCTTACGATCATTACCTACGGTTTAGGTGTTCATTGGGCTATGGAAGCAAAAGAAAAATATGCTGAAGCCTCCTTTGAAATACTCGATCTTAGAACATTATTGCCCTTGGATAATGATGCAATCTTTGAGTCGGTTAAAAAGACCGGAAAGGTGATCGTTCTGCACGAGGATTGTTTGACTGGTGGTATTGGTGGCGAGATCGTTGGACTAATTAATGAAAATTGTTTCGAATATTTGGATGCCCCTGTACGCAGAGTTGCTTCGCTGGACACGCCAGTACCATTTGCCGTTTCATTGGAAAAACAATTCCTTCCTAAGGAAAGATTGATGGAGACCATCGAATCAATGCTGGGATATTAATAAAATTTAAAAATACCGTTATGGTGAACCAATCAGCATTTGATGAATTTCAATTGCCAAAATTATTATTGAGGGCAGTGGATGAACTCGGTTTTGAAGCACCGACAGAAATCCAATCGATCGCTTTCCCTATGATCATGTCCGGACGTGATAGTGTTGGTCTTGCTCAAACCGGTACGGGAAAGACACTTGCCTATTTATTACCTGTTCTTAAACAATGGCAGTTTTCAAAGGACCGTTTGCCACAGATTTTAATCATTGTTCCAACGCGAGAGTTGGTGACACAGGTTGTCGATGTTCTTAATACGATAACAAAGTATATGTCCTTTACGACTATAGGGCTTTATGGAGGTGTCAATATTAAAACTCAAGCTGCCGAAGTTCTTCTCGGACAAGATGCTGTTGTGGCCACTCCTGGACGTTTGTATGACATGGTTCTAAGAGGGGATCTTTCGCTTAAAAAGATTAAAAAATTAATCATTGATGAAGCCGATGAAATGTTTTCATTGGGCTTTCGTCCACAGTTGTATCGACTCTTAGAATTACTACCTGAAAAAAAACAATCTCTTTTATTTTCAGCTACTATGAATCAAGAGGTAGGGACATTGATTGCGGATCATTTCATCAATCCACAATTGATTCAAACAAGAGATACTGGAAGTTTATTAGAAAACATTGAACTACACGCATTTGTTGTTCCTAATTTCAATTCGAAAATTAATTTACTCGCTGCTTTTTTAGAGAAAACTAGTGTTGAGGATAAAATCTTGATTTTTACATCTAGTAAGGAAAATGCGAATTTATTGGGTGTTAAATTGGATGAAAAATTTCCGGATCGAATAGGTGTAATACATTCCAATAAGACTCAAAATAATCGTCTTAAAACTGTTGAACAATTCCAAAGTGGTGAAACAACCATTCTCGTGGCGACAGATCTTGTATCACGCGGATTAGACATACCAGATGTCAAATACGTGATCAATTTTGATGCACCTGAAGAATACGATCTTTTCGTTCATAGAATAGGTAGAACAGGGCGTGCCAATGAAAAGGGAATTGCTGTAACGCTTTTCACCGAATTTGAAATTGAATTAAAGAATTTACTTCAGGTATATCTCGTTGGTAATTCATTTCATTATCCTGCACCGCCAGAGAATTATTTGGTTTCTGATCAATTGATACCATCAGAGGAGCCACAGGTAAATATGCCTAACGTTCAAATTAAGTTAGCCATCAATAAAGAAAGAGGCGATGCTTTTCATGAAAAATCTGAAAAGAATAAAAAAACCAACCAACGAAAAAACTGGAAGAAAATTAAACAGGAAAAATACGGTAAGCCGAAAACGAAAGGGCAGAAGCGTAAAAAATAAAAGGCTGATAAAATCAGCCTTCTCTTTAATCTTTTATTAGTGTGTACCCCGGGTATTTTTTAATATCGAAGACAAATTTTGAATCTTCAACTGCAGGATTGGACTGAAACTTAGTAAGCGTATAGGTCATCGTCGTTCCATCTTTTGCTTTCATGATGGCTTTTTTCAATTCATTGTCCGACTTTGAAATGTACAGTACAATAGTATGATAATCAACTTTAGCCGGGTTTTTTGGATAAAGATTGATCACATAAACTGCTTCGCCATTCAATTTGTCTTCTTTTTCGAATTTATTTTTGAAACCACTTTCCCAGATCGTCATTAATTTTTTAGGGTTAATCGACTCTCCGTCATCTTCACTTCCGTCCGACTCGTAAACAGTTTTTTCTTCCTTAACAATTGTCCAGGTTTTCATTCCGTTAGACACGATGGTGTTTTCACCGTAAGAAGCATAATATTTATCACCTTTCACCCAACCTTTACCCGTCTCTGTATCATTCGTTCCAGTTGAAGAGTTGCGAATATTTGCACTAAACTCAATATAAAAAGTCTTTTGACTCTTCATTTTTGTAGAAAGTTTATCTAAAATGGCTTGTGATTTAGCGTCTTGACCAAAAGATGTAAATGTTACAAAAGCTAAAAGTGTAAGTAAAAATCTCATAATTAAATTTTTTCATTGCAAATATCAGAAATTGTGCCAAATAAGATCGAACAATTTCAAGTTTTTACAATTTCCCGGGATATTTGGAGCAATGTTTCTTGATTTATTGTATGATTTCCTTCGTAATGAATTGTAGTAAATCCCTGTGTTTTGTACTCTTCTATAAGTTTTTGTTGTTCTTCTGAATTATAATACTCGTCCTGATTTCCAAGTGCAAAATATTTTTGGTTAGAAAGTTGGCTGAATTGGGTTTCGTTTTGGATCAAATCGGGTGGAAAAACGCTGGCCCATATAATGAGACGGATCTCTTTATTATTCAAATGATGTAGCCAACGTGCCGCCGTGGCTGCACCTTGGGAAAATCCTAATAGGGTAATGGATTTATAAGATTTCTTCGAAATAGTTTCATGAAATAATTGAGTGAGCCAATGCAAATTATCCTCAATATCATCCATGCGATCTTCTTTTGTCATCCAGGAAGCACCAACTCTTCCGCTGCTCCCAGATAAATAGAACCTATGCGGTCCTTCGGGGGCAATTACGTAAAATTCATCTTTGAGTACATCGAATTTTCGGATGAAAAAAGGGGCCAATTGACCGTAACCATGCAAGGCAATGAATAGATTTTCGTTTGTAACTTCTCCCAGGGTGAAATAGCGA
>JBFHIN010000034.1:0-11458 GCA_041596415.1 Crocinitomicaceae bacterium
ATAAGCCATTAAGTGATCAGAAACTTCGTATTCCACATTCAAATTCGAAATGTCTTTCCTATTCTCACCATCGTAAATTCTTAAATTCCCTCTGTTATCGATGTATGCAACAAACTCATCTCCGGCTTTAAATTCTTTAATAGCTTGAAATTCCAACATACGGAAATTTTCGTTCTCAAAAGTCCTGAAGTAATTATTGAAATCAACAAAGGGTATAACCTTCTGTGTGAAAGCCACTGAAGTAGCACAAATTAATAATATTCCGCTTATGACAGCTCCCCAATTTTTCATGCGCTAAAGCTAATCAATTTTTATTCCACATTTAAAATAGCACAACGACCTTTGGTCATCAAATATTACCCTTAACCGATTAAAGTGGCTCATTTTAAAAAAATACTGTTTTCTTTGTTATTCTATAAACCATAAATCAGTTCATGAAACATTCATTCATTTTAGGCCTTATCGGACTTATTTCCTTTACTGCCAATTCTCAACGAAAAATTGAGTACGTTGAGTATGATCTACCCAACGGAATACATGTTATTCTTCACGAGGAACACGCTACCCCTATCGTTGCAGTATCTGTTTTATACCACGTCGGTTCAAAAAATGAAAATCCGGATCGTACCGGTTTCGCCCACTTTTTTGAACACCTTTTATTCGAAGGATCTACCAATATTGGTCGTGGTGAATACAGTGAACTTGTAGAGAAAAACGGTGGAACGTTAAATGCCAACACGTCTCAGGATCGCACCTATTATTATGAGATCTTGCCTTCTAACCAGCTTGAACTTGGTCTTTGGCTTGAAAGTGAGCGTATGCTTCACGCTAAGGTGGATAAAACAGGTATTGAAACGCAAAGAAGTGTAGTTAAGGAAGAAAAGAGACAACGTGTCGATAATCAACCTTACGCCTCATTTATCACAGAAATGTTTAAACGAATGTTCACTGTTCACCCGTACAATTGGGTTCCGATCGGAAGTATGGAGCATTTGGATGCAGCACAGGAAGAGGATTACGTTAATTTTTACAAAACCTTCTACGTTCCTTCCAATGCAACATTGTCGATTGCTGGAGATTTGAATATCGAACAAACCAAAAAATGGATCGATAAATATTTTGGATCGATGCCGAAAGGTCAGGCAATCAATTTATTGCGAGACTTTGAAACCATGTCGGCAGAAGACTTCGAAAAGAAATATGGAATTTCTAAAAGTAAGTTCGACGAAAAGGACTTTATGAATTCCAAATCTCCGGAAGCAAAAAAGATGATCGCTAGCTATTCAGCAAAGCCTATCGAAATACCAAGACCGAAAAAGGATACTGAGCAACTGAAAAGTGTTATTAAGGACACGATTTACGACAATATACAGTTACCTGCAATTTTTATGGCCTACAAGTTTCCGGAACAAACACACCCTGATATTTATGCCTTGGAAATGATGAACGAAGTTCTTTCAGGTGGATCAAGTTCACGCATTAACAAAACGATCGTCGAGAAAAAAGAGATGGCCACATTTGCGTTTTCATTTAACTATGGATTAGAAGACGCAGGAGTTGGTATCATGGCTGCCATTGCGGCAAATGGCGTTTCTTTGGATGCGATTCAACAAGAATTTGATGCGCAGATTGAAAAAATGAAAAATGAATTGATCACGCAAGAAGAGTTTGAGAAAGTACGTAACCAGTTTGAAAACAACTTTGTATCTTCTAACTCATCTATTGCCGGAGTTGCTGAAAATTTAGCCGACAATTATGTGTATTACAAAAACACCAACTTAGTAAATACGCAATTAGATAATTACACGAAAGTTACACGCGAAGATATTCAACGTGTGGCTCAAAAGTACTTTACTCAAAATGCTCGCGTAATTCTTTACTACTTACCAAAAGAGAAATAATAAGACCATGAAAATCACTAAATATATTATCATTCTGGGAGGATTTATTCCTTCGCTTCTTTTCTCCCAGCTAGACAGATCTGTTAGACCTGCCCCGGGTAAAGCACCAAGTATAAACATCAAAGATTCTGAAGTTTTTAAAACTGAAAATGGAATAACGGTTATCCTATCAGAAAACCACAAACTTCCTCGTGTTTCGTTTGATTTTGTTATGGGGGCAGATCCTCGACTTGAAAATAACAAAGCGGGACTTTCTGATATTGCAGGATCACTGATACTTTCTGGAACAAAAAACAGAACCAAAGATCAGTTGGATAGTGAGATCGATTACCTAGGTGCCAATTTATCGGCAGACAACAACTCGATCACGCTTTCATGTCTTACTAAACATTTGGACAAAGGATTAACCTTGATGTCTGATGTACTCTTTAATGCAAATTTCCCACAGGCGGAATTCGACCGTATCAAAAAGCAAAATGAATCAGGATTACTTGCAGCCAAGTCTGACCCTGGAACGATGGCTAAAAATGCAGAGTCGAAAGTTAATTTCCCTAATCATCCGTACGGTGAAGTAATGACTGAGGCGACACTTTCAGCAATTACACGCGACGATGTGGTGAAATACTTTACTGAAACTTTTACCCCATCAGGCAGTTATTTGGTGATTGTCGGAGATATAACGAAAGAGCAAGCTATGAAACTGGTAAACAGTTATTTTGCTTCTTGGAAAGGTGGTAAAGTGATAAAAAACGAAGTGAACGATGGAAATTTCAATAAAGGAAATCGCGTTATTTTCGTTAAAAAACCGGGGGCTGTACAATCTGTAGTTTATATTTCATTTCCTATGCATATCAGAACGGGAGATGACAACCAACTTCCCTTGACTGTATTGAACGGAATTCTTGGTGGTGGTGGTTTTGGTACACGTTTGATGCAAAATTTGCGTGAAGATAAAGCATACACTTACGGTTGTTACTCTAATCTTAACGTCACTGAAAATGGTTCGTGGATGTCAATTGGCGGTAATTTCAGAAATGACGTGACTGATTCGGCAATTACTCAAATCCTTTTTGAATTGGATAAAATCACTAACGAATATGTTAAAGATGATGAGTTGAATTTGACGAAGTCATCTATGTCTGGTGGATTTGCAAGATCGTTGGAACGCCCACAAACTATTGCACGATTCGCATTGAATATCATTAAAAATGATTTGGATAAGGATTACTACAAAACGTACCTTAAAAGATTGGAAGCTGTTTCTAAAGACGATGTATTGTTAATGGCCCAAACTTACCTTACTTCTAAAAATTGTAACATAGTTGTAGTTGGAAACGAAGCAATCGTAGATCGATTGAAAGTTTTTGATGCCGATGGAAAAATTGAATTTTTGGATGCTTTTGGAAACGAGGTGAAAGAAATGAAAAAAGCAGACATCGCTAAGGAAGAACTTTTGAAAAAATATTTGTTTGCAGTAACGCAAAGTTCATCGGAAAAAACGATGGTGAAAAAATTGAAAAAAGTGAAATCCGTGGAGGAAAAAACTGACCTTAGTATGGCTCAAATACCATTCCCGTTGAAATCTACCAAAGTATGGATCTATCCGAATTCGGAAGGACAAAAAATGGAAGGACAAGGTATGGTATTCCAGAAATCATTCTTTGATGGTAACACTGGAGCATCAACTAACATGCAAACTGGTAAAAAAGATATGAGCAGTGAAGAAATTTCCGCAAAACAAAAAAATGTTGGTTATTTCCCTGAACAAAACTATGCAACTTCTGGAATGAAATACGAATTATTGGGTATTGAGCAAGTTAATGGTGTTGATTGCTATGTTCTTAAAGTGGATGACGGCAAATCTGAATCTTACGACTATTTCAACACAAAAACTTTCTTGAAAGCTAAATCCGTGAGTATCCAAAATGAAGACGGTGAAGTATTTGAATCTACCACAGTTTACAATGATTACAAGGATGTAAACGGCTTATTATTCCCGCACGAATTGACAATTACAATGGGAGACGCAGCGTTCACAGGAAAAGTTACTTCGATCACGGTAAACGGAAAAGCAGACTTAAAAGAGTTCAAGTAAAGAGAACTGAATTTTCTTACAAAGCGCCATGGTACTGCTGTGGCGCTTTTTTTTGTAACCGAAACTTGACCAGACCGTATAAAAAGGCATGATTTTGAGAACTTTACTATTATTATCACTTCTCTTTATTGCAAATATTGGTATTGCTCAAATTGAACATGCATCTATTTATTTCAATGTTAACAGTAGTTACCCTGATTCAATTTCAAAACTACAATTGAAGCAACTGAAAAAAGAAATCAACAATAATGAAATCAAACTACTCACCATTAATGCCTACACAGATTCATCTGGTACGCAAGTGATTAATGATACACTTTCAAGAAGACGTCTTAACTATGTTGTAAGGTATTTCGACATTGCCAATGACTCAACAATCACCAAAAATTCATTTGGTACCAAACGTCCTATGGGCACTATTACGTATCAAAATTGGAGGAGAGTTGATGTGTTTTATCAAAAAACAACTGAGTTAAAAGATACGAATAAGATTGAAACAGACACTTCAACATTACAGAAGTCCGAACTGCAGCTTCAGCTCGATTCGCTCAATTCATCCAATATCGATTCTATTTTCAGACTAACCGATAAAGAAAAACCTTTTATCCTTTCTGTATCCTTTTTCGGAGGCAGAGCCAAAATGAAATCCGAATCTATACCACAAATTGAATTGCTCTATCAGTACATGGTCAAATACCCGAAAACAGTAATTTTAATAAGAGGCCATGTTTGTTGCGGGAAAAATATGCGCATATCACGTAATCGCGCTAAAAAGGTTTACAAGGAATTGCATAAAATGGGTATAGCTAAGTCAAGGTTGAATTTTAAAGGAATGTCTAACTCCGAACCACTTGTATTTCCTGAAAAAACAGAAATGGATCGTCAGATGAACAGACGAGTGGATATACTCTTCCTTCAACGATAAGCTTTAATTGGATATATTAACTGAAATCCATAAATTTGATGGAATCAATAGCTGATCTATGAAAATTTTAACAATTCTCTTACTCTTACTCCTACCATTTTATCATTTCTCTCAAAACGCCAAGGAACTAAATCCAACCATGGAAACGTTCAAAAATGACGATGGCACATTAAAAAATGGAGAATACAAGATCAAGTACCCGTCCGGAAAGATTAAAGAAATAAGAAATTTCAAAAATGGCTTGATGCACGGTTCGTGGATAACGTATTATGAAAAGGGAGGAATTAATACCGAGGCACAATACAGCAACGGATTTTTGAACGGGCCTTGGAAATCTTTTTTCGAAAATGGGAATGTTTGGACTACCTCATATTACGTAAACGGAAAAATGCATGGCGAAATCACGCGTCACTACGATAACGGCTCATTAAAAATCATTGGTGCCTATGCCAATGGAAAAGCACATGGTGAACACATTCACTACTCTAAAGAAGGTGCAATGACCAAAAAAGAATTCTGGCTTGATGGTACTTTGGGGCAAATGTGGGTTTTCAACAATGGTAAATTGTGGATAGTTCAGAGCTTTATAGGTGAAGATGAACCTCATGGCGCTTCAGTTGAATATAATGAAGCAGGTGCTATCATTAAAAAGCAAAGTCATCTTTTTGGAAAATTGCACGGGGAATATGTTGAGAATTACCCAGATGGAAAAACCAAACTGGTTAAGAATTATTTGAATGGAGTGTTAAACGGCAATTGGGTTGAGTTTGATGAAAACGGTAAACAAATACTCTCTAGAGAATATATCAATGGTGAAATCAAACAATAGAACAGCTATATTTCTGATCTATTTAGCCCTCTCACTATTAAGTAAAGTCACTTTTGCACAAAATCAGTTAATTTCCCAAGGTACCATCTTTGAAGGCGAACCTTATCTTGCTATCAATCCACTAGATCATTCGAAAATGGTTGTGGCTTGGATGGGTTTCCAACTCGGACAGAAGGTCGTAATTAAAACTTCAAGATCAATAGATGGAGGAATAAGCTGGTCTGTACCGCAATGGTTAGCACACTCCGTTTCAGGAAACACTTCAGCTGATGTTTCTTTAGCGTATGCCTTAAATGGAGATCTTTATATGTCCTATGTTGATTACGACGACGCAGCTTTGAGCAACGGTGCCGTTTATTTTAGAAAATCAATGGACAACGGAGCAACTTGGTCCTCCCCGGTTGAAGTGATCTCATCTACCGATTGCCCCGATAAATATTGCGTAGACAGACCTTGGATGGTAGTTGACAATACCGGTGGACCAAATTCCGGTACGATATACATAACCACCATGAACGCAGATCAAGCGATCCCTGCAACTCCCCCATACAACCCATACCTTACAATAAGTACAGATGGTGGCACAACATTTCAAACACCTAGATTCATAGATACCTTAGGCTACTATTCAGGAAGTTCAATCAAACAACCGATGCCCAGTCCAGCTGTTGGCGCAGATGGGAAATTCTATGCTATGTATCCCGCTTATGAGCCAGCCACACAAGGTCCATTCGCTCATCTATTTCTGGCACACAGCACAACTGCCGGAATCAACATCGATCACATTGATGCATATTCAGGTGTTGGAAGCACAGCTGATCCTCTATTGAAAAAAGGAGCCCAACTAATTGCTGACCCCTCTAACTCAGCTCATTTGGCATATTTATATGTTTTCAATGCGCTAGGGGATGCAGATATATATATCTATGAAAGCTTTAACTCAGGATTAAATTGGAATGCACCTATGCGAATTAATCAAGATGCAACTTCGAACGGTAAACAACAAGATCTGGTTTGGGCTGATTTTGATACGGATGGCGACCTAGTAGTTTGTTGGCGCGATCGCAGGACAGGTGCCGGAAATGACTATGCCCAACCCACGCAAATTTATGCTAGAATTCGATGGAAAGATTCCGTAAATTTCTCGAACGAGTTTCAAATTAGTGATGCTATAGCTCCCCACCAAGCTGTACTTGAAGGAGCAGGGAATGATTTCATGAACGTGAAATTTGTCAATGACACTATTTATGCCGTATGGGGTGATGTTAGATCAGGATCGCTTAAAATATACTTGAACCGCTATGCTGCTATTACAGGGACATCAGAATTATTTGAGGTAGCCAGTGAATTATTACCTGTTTTAAATATTTACCCAAATCCTACACAAGACATTATAAATTGGCAAAAAGAAATTGTAGCAGACTCCTATGTGATTTATAGCACGAACGGAACAATTATTAAAGAGTGTTTCGAATTGAAGGAAAATTCCATTTCGGTAAAACATTTGCCCAATGGCAATTATTACCTTGTTTTAAAAAATAAGAAAACCACCCTCGTTGCTTCGTTTAAAAAAATATAAACTCAGTCTTCTTGCTTCAATCGGCATTGTACTCTTGTCTATGCCCGTGCTAGGACAAGAGCATTGTTGCCTTTCTCATAAATTCGTTTTCAATCCGCCCAAGAAAGAAATAGGCTGTTTTAGACATTTTAATCCTGATGTAGTTGGAGTTGATCCCGTAAATGCATATTTATTAGCCAAAATGAACGAGCTCATGTATACGGAGCGTTTGGATTTTGAAATGCGTTTATTGCAGCAAGGAAATCAATTTTACGACGAGTTAAAATCGACAGATCAATTGAAGGAACATCCACTTATTGATAATTGTAATTTTAAAAGCGCATACGAGCAGCGATTTGGTCATTTTTTTCCAAATGAAGAAGTTAAAGCAGCGGATTTTTACTTTATCAAAAAAGCACGACTCGATACAAGCAATTTCTTGGGAATTCACTCTGTTAAAGGCTGCGACCCGGAATTGATCGTTATAGACCATAATTCTACTATCCTGATTTTGTACCGAGGTACAGATGACATCCTAGGGAACAGATATGCTGAATGGAAAGGAACAGATTTCAACTTTTCAAAGATTCATTCCGACAGTAACTTAAATCGTGTCTTGGTTCATGAAGGATTCTGGAAAAGCTTTGACCTCATCAAAAACGAATTAATTTTGTTGCTAGACAGTCTAGACGCAAAAAATAAAAAGATCTGGCTTACGGGCCACAGTTTAGGTGGATCAATGGCTATACTAAGTGGTGTTTACTTATCAAAGTTGGGTTATCCGGTAAATAACGTTTATACCTATGCTACACCAAGACAAATTGGAAAAAAAGGATTTAGAAATTTTGCAGATTCTTTACTTGACAACAGAATTCATCGCTTCGAATACTACTTAGATCCGGTAACACTTCTGTGGGCCCCCGGATATAAACCAATAGGTAAAAGACATTGGTTTGACAATGCCACTAAGGGAAATTATCAGTGCTATTACGATTGTCAAGAACGAAAATTCTTTTGGCGACCATTTTATTTTCACAAGAGTATTTTTGCGACAAAAAACAGATTAGAACAACAGCGCATTAAAGAGGAACAGCTAGTTGCCAATATTTTCAAGATACCCTGTAAAATATTTTACCATAACACCCAGTGGTACGTAAAATCGACCTATAAACTCGTTCCTGAGGAGCTCAGAGATGAACTGCCTTCGACCTTTGATAGCTTTCCTTTTATTTATTATGGTTGGGATAAGTCCAAATAAAATAAAAAACAACTTATCTACTTTTTTTATATTTTGGCTGTAAAATCACTATTCGTATGAGTAATCCACTCAGCAAGTCTTCCATTTTCCTGGAAGTAATTGAACAATTAAGTAAAAATACGTCAATTAGTGACGGAGATATTTTCGAATTTGCCAAGGAATTGGTTCACAAAGCGGCACATTTTTTAAAACTTTCCCGGGTAAATGTATGGATGTATGTGGAAAGAGAAAATAAGTTAGAAAACTTGATAGCTTATGACCTAAGAGATCAAAAACTCTATAAGGAAGAGGAACTATTTTCAAGTGATTTCCCTGTGTATTTCAATCACATTACCAGAAGTGAAATTATTATTTCACCAGATGCGCAGCAAGAACCTTTTAATGAAGAATTAGTTGATTCTTATTTAATCCCCAATGACATTCAATCGATGTTGGAAATTCCAATTATCTCAGGAGGAAAACTACAGGGAATCATTTGTTTTGAACATACCGGATCAAAAAGAGAATGGAATCATGATGAACAACACTTTGCACTTGCGTTAACGCAATTGTTTACCATTACCTTGGAAACGAAATTAAAAAATCGCTACCATGACGAATTGGAAATTCTTCTTAAAGAAAAAAACTCTCTTTTGGAGGAAACCAATCATAGGGTAATAAACAATTTAACTATCATTAGTGCATTAACACGGCAAGAACTTAAAAGATCTAAAGACGAATACCATCGTAAACTTTTTGAAAATTTACTTTCAAGAACTTTCACTCTTTCTACCTTACAAAACATTCTATACGAAACCAACAATTTTCATGAAATTGATTTTTCTTTGGTTATCAATAACATTGTAGCTCACATCAATGATACAATGGGACATGACAAAAATGTTGAGTTAAGAATAAATTTGGATGACACAATCCGCGTGGACATTAATAACGCTACACCATGTGCACTTATTCTGAATGAATTGCTTACAAACAGTTACAAATTCGCCTTTCAAAAAGATCGAAAAAACATTCTTGATGTCGAGTTCAAAAAAGAAAATGGATTATTTGAATTGGCCATTGGAGACAATGGACCAGGACTGCCATTAGATTATAAATCCAAAGGATCAGGATTTGGTTTTATTGATGGGTTAATTGAACAAATTGATGGTGAAATGATCATCAAAACAGATCTAAAAGGTATTTGTACTCGCATCCGTTTTAAATAAAAAAGGCCCCCGTAGGGGCCCTTAAAGCAATTTAGTTCTTAATAAGTCTGAGCGTATAATTTTCCTCGCCCAGTTGAAGTTGAATAAAATATACTCCAGCACTCTCATCAATTTCTATTTTCAACTCTGACAAGTTGTAGACATTTCCTTCTGAAATCTGCTGACCTGTGCAATCTGAAATTGTGTATTTTACATACTCAACATTTTCTCCTAACGACAGATTGAACACTCCTTTAGAAGGATTTGGATATACTGTAATTTTTCCAACGAATAACTCATCGATTCCTACTGAATTTACGACGGTACATGAAGATGTTTGTGTACATCCATTCTTAGTAACCTGTACAGCATAGCTACCGTTCTGAGTTGCTACAAATGACTGAGAGTTTGCTCCCGCAATCGGAGTGTTTCCATTATTACAATCGATCCATTGATATATCGCACCAGAAGTTTGGGAAGTAAGTGTTACTCCTCCATTAGAAACTGTAACCCCACTCATAGATGGTAAAATGGTCAAATTTGTTGTTACTGTGGAATCACATCCGCTTAGAACAGAAGTCAACACATCTACGTACGTATTACTAGTTACATAAGTATTTCCACCAATCGTATATGTATTACCGTAACATATAGTTGTATCAACTGTCGTCATAAATCCTGCGCAAGAGATATTGATAAAACCAGTATACACTTCCGACCCTTGAGTTATGGTATTTCTTCCTGTACTTGTATAGGATGTACTCGCTGAGTTGTCCGCTGAAGTAGGAGATGAAGCGTTTGCTCCAAAATTCCAAGCCGCAACCCCTGACCCTTGCGGCAGAGTAACTGCTTCAAAACTCATCAGCTGATTTGTACAATTTTTATATTCAACACGAATTTCCGGCTGTGCTGCAAGGTTGAAATTTGATATTGATTGGTCTAACGGCGTTCCGGATACCAATTGAACGGCCACAGAAATACCATTCATTCCATTTCCACCGTTTCCTCCATTGCCACCTTTTCCACCAGCTCCGCCATTTCCACCTTTACCAACTTCTGAAGTACCGACACTTGAACCATTACCACCTGTTCCACCATTAGCTCCCACTCCACCTGTTCCACCACTTCCACCGCTACCCGCCGAGCCACTAGTAACCGTACAATCTATCAAATTCGTATTCACGCCATTATTGTATAAATAGATTCCAAAGGAACCTGCGCCCCCGAATCCACCTATTCCACCGGCACCACCTTGGCCGCCGCCACCGCCGCCGCCGCCGCCGTTACCTGAACCATCAATACAGAAAAAACAAGATTGGCCGCCGCCGCCGCCGCCACCGACACCACCTTTTCCTCCTGCTCCGTCCGTTCCGTTACCTGCTTGTTGTGGTTGATAAAACTGTCCTAAAACTCCAGCGGACCCCGCAGCACCATTCGTTCCATTTGCACCAATAGTTCCCGCAGTTCCGTTACCTCCTGCTCCACCAGGGTCTCCCCAAGTTCCTGCCGTTCCTCCACCTGTTTGGACAGCACCGCCATTAACTCCACCACCGGTTCCACCTGTACCGCCATTTTTATTTCCTTCGCCTCCGGCACCTCCGCCTCCTCCGGCTCCACCATTTCTAATAGATGAACTTGTTGCCCCTGCAGCTCCACTACCACCTGCTTGATCACAAGCAGCAGGATTCACACCTCCAGCAGTTGA
>JBFHIN010000035.1:0-11327 GCA_041596415.1 Crocinitomicaceae bacterium
AAAAAAGTAAAAACGTTGTCTCCTGAATTATTCAAAGGTGAGGTGCAACGTATCGCAGATAATTATGTGATGTATTCGGGATGGTTTAAAGAAAAAGATGCAGCAATTGACTGATATTAAAGATAAACAGGACATTGAAAAATTGGTCAACCAATTTTACGACCGAGTATTAAAAGATGAGATTTTGAGTCCATTTTTCAAAAATCTCAATTTTGAAAAGCACCTTCCCAAAATGGTTCATTTTTGGTCCTTTGTGCTTTTTGATGAAAGCGGATATACGACAAATGTTACCGATAAGCATATGAATATGCAATTAAAAAAGGAACATTTCGATCGATGGTTGGCGTTGTTTACTGAAACGCTCGACGAACTTTTCAAAGGAGAAAAAGTAGAAATGGCTCGATCTAGAGCAAATCTTATTGCATGGACGATTAGTAGTAAAATGAATCTATGATAAATCCCGAAAAAAAGACGATTTCAGTTGTTGGCTTTGGTTATGTCGGTAGTACATTGACCAATATGCTTCTTAGCGGTGTAAAAAACGTTCATTTGAATATTTTAGACCCTGTGGCACTTAGAAATGGTAACCAACTGGATCTATTTCACGCTGCAACTGTAATGAAAACGTCCATTTCGTTTAACGACAACCATCTATTCGTAAAATCTGATATTATCCTATATTCAGCCGGTTACAGTAATACACACGGAGAAGATCGCTCAAGTGTATTAAACAAAAACATTGCGCTTGCACAAACAATTTTTGAAAAGATAGATTTTAGCAATAATCCCATCATTGTTGTTATTAGTAATCCAGTCGACAGTTTAAGTTTTTACATTCAGCATTTCGTTGGAAATAAGGCACGTGTAATCGGTACAGGTACTAGTTTGGATACATTCAGATTAAAACATCTGTTATCGGAGGAATTTCAAATTGCTTCGAACAAGATAACCACCGATGTAATTGGTGAGCATGGCAATAATATGATCCCGCTTTTTTCCAATACTACCCTTAATGGAATTGCCATAAAGGAAATGACAAGTTCTGAACATCTCAAAGAGATTGAAACGAAATTAAAAGAACTTGCTTTTGAGATCCGTGAGACTGAACCGGCAACTATGTACGGAATTGCCGCCACAAGTTTTTATTTGATCCAACAGTTGTTGTCGAACAATGAAATTGAGATTGACCTTTCAATACCTGTACCTGAATTTCTAGATTACAATTTCAAAGGCTATTTGAGCTGGAAATGTCGATTTAGCAACGGTAACATCAATCCGATAGCACTTAAACTAGACAAGGAGGAGGAAAAGAAATTGGAAAAAACAATTGATGTTTTAAAACTGCAACAAAGCTCCTATTCATTATTTTAATATAACCCTTTCCGAACGTATGGGTGAGTTCATGAATCTACCTGCATTTCTATCAAATTCCAAAGGGTTTTCTGTAGTTAAATAATGTATCTCACTATTTTTACTACATTTTTCTTCTAACCACGCATGTCTCGCCAAATATTCTTTCAAGCGCTCTGCAATAATTGATCCTTGAGAAAATACGTGCACCTTATCGCCAACCAGTGATTCGACGTATTCTTTGACAATGGGAAAATGTGTACAGGCAAGAACCAAGGTATCAATATCTTTGTCCATTTCAAGAATTCGTTCAACGTCTTTCTTAATGAATAGTTTACCGGCATCCGAAAAATGTTCGTTATTTTCTATCAGTGGCACCCACATGGGACAAGCATGTTGAACCACAACTGTTTCAGGAGAGAATTTCTTAAGTTCGATCAAATATGACTCAGATCTCACAGTACCTTCAGTTGCTAAAATTCCTATATGTCCGGATTTTGATAGGCTTCCTATAACTTCAGCTGATGGTCGTATCACACCGAGGACACGTTTATCAGGTGCTATTAGTGGTAAATCATTTTGTTGAATAGTGCGCAAGGCCTTGGCAGAAGCAGTGTTACAAGCCAGAATAACCAAGGAACATCCTCTGGAAAATAATTCTTTGACGGCCTGTAAAGTATAGTTATAGACCACCTCGAAAGAACGCGTCCCGTATGGTGCTCTGGCATTATCTCCCAAGTACAAATAATCATACTCCGGAAGTTCTTTAACAATCTCTGAAAGTACTGTTAAACCACCATAACCCGAATCAAAAATTCCAATTGGACCCTTTTCTGCCATTAAAACAAAGCTACAAAAAAAGGGAAACCTTTCAGTTTCCCTTCCTCAAAATAAATAGTTGGATTATTTCGTTTTCATTGCCTCAGCATCAAGCTTCAACAACTCAGTCATTACTTCTGCTGTTAGATCTGATCCTCCCTTAAAATAAAGGGTTACCGATTCATCGATCACATAATTGATTTTCTTACGTTCTGCAACAATTTCAACTGCCTTTTGAACTCTTGCCAAGATTGGGGAATTCAATTCCTGAGAATAGATCTGCATTTCTTGGTTCAAAGAATTCTCGCGATCTTGAATGTTTTGTTGCTTCTTCATCAACTTTTCTTCTTCAATCTTTTGAAGCATCGGAGATTTGTTAGGACGCTCTTTTTCGTATTTAGCTATAGCAGCATTAAAATCAGCTTCCATTTCCTGTAGTTCTTTAATTCCACTGGCTTCAAACTCACGTAATTTTACAAGTGCAGCTTTACGTGAAGGTAAAGTATCCAACAATTTTTGAGAATTAACATGACCAACTTTTGTCTGTGCCATTAAAGATCCTACACTGAAAATCAACACCAGGGCTAATAATAACTTTTTCATTTTTCTTTTTTTAATTTACTTAATTATTTACCAGAAATTCCCATCTCCCTTAAGACTTCATCACTGATATCGTATTTACCATCCGCATACACTAAATTGCTTTGGTTGGCCTTATCAAATACAAAGCTGTAATTTCTTTTTGAAGCCACCTTCTGCATCGCATCGTAAACCCTGTCTTGAATTGGTTTGATCAATTCCTGTCTTTTCTGGAAATAATCACCATTCACCCCAAACCTTAACTTCTGCATTTGCATTGCTTCCGTTTCTAACTTTTCAATTTCTTCTTTTCGCTTTGCTTTTTCTTCTGCCGGCAAAAGTACTTCTTCTCTGGCGAAATTCTCTTTCTTTTGTTTTAGAATTTCATAGCGTTCTTCAACTTCTTTAGTCCATCGATCCGCCAGACGATCCAGTTTATCTTTAGCCTCTTTGTATTCCGGAACGCTTCCCAAAATAAAATCAGAGTCAATGTATGCGTACTTCTGTGCATTGGCAAAGGTTGTGCCAAACATCAATATTATTGCAACCAGTAGCTTTTTCATAACATTTTTAATTTTGAACGGAACGACCAAATTAAATAAATTATTGCCCATTCCCTTAATTAAAGTTCCCCAAGGTTCATGCCAATAGTAAAACTCAACTTCGGATAATAACCCTTCGTACTGATTGAACTATCTGAAGCTCCTTTGTATCCGCTTGACCAATAATCCAACTTGTCAAAACCAAGTCCGTAGTCAAGGCCCAGCATACCGAACATTGGCAAGAACACACGGATACCAACACCCGCTGAGCGCTTAACATTGAATGGATTAAACTTGTCGAATGACGGGAATGTATTTCCTGCCTCTGCGAATGCCATGGCATAAAAAGTAGCCGATGGATTCAACGAAATAGGGTAACGAAGCTCCAATGTATATTTGGCGATAAGCGGATCACCTGCGCTGGAGGATATCGAGTTATCTTCATATCCGCGAAGTGCAATGATCTCTCTACCTCCTAGCTGGTTAACTCCCGAAAGACCGCTACCTCCTAAGGAGAAACGATCAAATGGTGTTACGCCTTTAGCTGCTGTGTAGGCTCCCATAAATGCAAAACCGAAACGTGGTCTTAATACCAACTTTTTATCCGCAGTTAAAGGGAAGAACCATTCACCAGTAAATTTAATCTTGTAATATTCCAAATATTTATAACGATCCTGTGCACTTTGGGATGCATAATCAACACCTGTTTGGAAATACGAATAAGGCACCGTTGATTTCGCCGTAAACGTAATATTAGATCCGCTTTGAGGATAAATTGGTGCACTCACCGAACTTCTTTGCAATACATATTTTAAAGCAATATCATTGGCATACCCATTCGGGAAAATTGGGAAACGATTGTCATTTACCACGTCATAATACTGATAACTCAATTCATAATACGCACTAAAATAATCATCCGGGAACTTTTTTCTTCTTCCTAACCCAAGTCCGGTACCGGTAATTGCGATACCATTGTACAGATCATTGGAAGGTAAGTAACCATTTCCTAGCGCGGTATGATTCACCCAATATGACAATGAGTTTGGTTTCTTTCCACCTAACCATGGCTCGGTAAAAGAGAAAGTATACCCTTGATAAAAACGACCGTTGGTTTGTGCACGAATAGACAATTTTTGTCCGTCACCACCAGGAAGTGGTGTCCAAGCACCTTTCTTAAATATGTTCTTTGTCGAGAAATTATTGAAAGTCAATCCCAAGGTACCGATGATTCTACCCGAACCAGTAGGACCCGCACCACCGTAACCTCCTGATAGTTCAATTTGATCCGATGATTTCTCTTCAACTACATATTCGATGTCTACCGTTCCATCAGCAGGATTTGGAATTGGATTTACTTGGAAACCTTGTTCATTGAAAAAGCCCAACTGTGCCAATTCTCGTTGCGTTCGGATAATGTCATTACGGTTGAAAAGATCTCCCGGTTTTGTTCTGATCTCACGTCTGATCACGTGTTCATTCGTTTTGGTATTCCCTGTGATAATGATGCGTTTAACTCGCGCCTCCTTACCTTCAATAATTCTCATCTGGTAATTGATGTAATTATCCTCAACATTGGTTTCCACCGGAATAACTTGAAAGAACAAGTATCCACGATCCATGTATAGGGAAGAAATATCGCGCCCATCCTGACTCATCATCAAGCGCTGATCCAACAAGGATTTATTGTAGACATCGCCACGTTTTACTCCTAGGACCGTATCTAAGTAGGACGATCTAAATTTGGTATTTCCAATCCATTCTATATCTCCGAAGTAATATTTGTTTCCTTCGTCAATTCTAATGTTAATATACAAGTTCTTTTTACCACTTAAGTATACTGTATCATAAGTTATGGTAGCATCTCTTAGACCAATGGAATTAAACTTGTTCAACACTAATTGTTTGTCTTTAGCATATGAACTTTCCGTAAATTTAGACCTCTTGAAAAAGCGCCATAATTTCTTCTCCTTAGTATCTTTCATGGCCATTTTTAATTTCCATTCAGGGATGCTTTGAACGCCTTCAAAGTTGATCTTTTTAATACCAATTCTTTCTCCCTTGTTGATGTCGATCAGGAATATTTCGGAATCGTTCATCAGCGTATCCACTTGACGAATAATGTTAACGTTTACAGCATAAAAACCTTTCTCTCTAAAATAACCCTTGATCTTTGTTTCAGTTTGATAAATTAAATTTTCTGAAATAGTCTTTCCGGAGAAAAGCGTAATTTCTTCGCGAACCTTATCCGCATCTCGTTTGTTTACGCCTTTAAATTTAAAGCGCGATAATTTTGGTCGCGGAGTAACTTTGATGACTAAATAGATCACACCAGCCACTTCTTTCTCGGCATATATTTCTACATCGGAGAATATTCCTTCCTTCCATAGATTTTTTATGGCTTTAGAAATTTGTTCACCAGGAATATAAATACTTTGTCCTTGTCGTAAACCCGCAATAAGTTTGATGGCCTGATGATCATAATTGTCTGCACCGATCACTCGGATTGGACCGATCTCATACTCTTTTGGATTCTTATAATTCAAATCAAGTTGACCCAAGGAAATTGGATCATTTTGGCCTTTCGCCATAAAGCAAAAAAGGAAGGTGAAGAATGCCAAATAGTAGTTACGTATCATAGTTATTTCGCTATTTGTTCTGAAACCATACCAAATCTTCTTTCACGAGACTGGTAGTCGAGAACCGCCTTGTACAGGTCTTCTTTTTTAAAATCGGGCCACAGAACATCCGAAAAATGGAATTCGGTATACGCTATCTGCCAAAGCAGAAAATTGCTAATCCGATGTTCTCCGCTGGTACGAATCAACAATTCAGGATCAGGAATACCCTGAGTACTTAAATGAGCTTCAAATTCCTGTGCTGTGATTGTTTTGTTACTATTTTCAGGATCTTTCAACAGGCTATTTACAGCATTTGTGATCTCCCAACGAGCGCTATAATTCAAAGCCAGGATTAAAGTAATTTCGTCATTATCTTTTGTCAAGGCCATTGAGTCAAGTAGTTCTTGCTGACATGCAGAAGGTAGACCACTCAGATCCCCAATTGCTTTAACCCGTACGCCGCTCTCTGCCAATTCTTTAATTTCATTCGCCAGTGTACGCACCAAGAGGTCCATTAAGCCTTCAACTTCTTCTTTTGGTCTGTTCCAATTCTCTGTTGAAAATGCATATAACGTTAGATACTCGACCTTAAGTTCTCGAGCTGCCTTCAAGGTTTCTCTGACAGCTTCTACACCAAAATTATGACCGTACAAACGCTCTTGACCCTTTTGTTTGGCCCAACGTCCATTACCGTCCATAATCACAGCGATATGGCGTGGTGTATTTGTACGATCTATTTTGTCTAAAAAACTCATAATTTCGAAAGGTTAACGAAAATAATCAAAGAATCTTATTAATTAATTTGATTCTATTGAGCTTAACATACCTTAACAAAAAAGAGGGAAATGGTTAACCACATCCCTCTTCCATTTAAAATCTGTTAATTATTCTGCAAGGACAATGATTTTGTCATTTTGCAATTCCATCACTCCGCCGTGAATATTAACGCGAATGACTTTTGCATTTGACTGATCCTTCATAATTGACTTGTTTCCTTTTTCCTCATGGTCAAAAGCATCTGTCAAGTCAATTTTTACCACTCCTTCTTTCAACGCTGAAATGATAGGAGCGTGTCCTTTTAAAACCTGAAAAGACCCATCCAAACCCGGAAACTGAACTGCTTCAACTCCACCTTTAAAAATTTCCTTTTCAGGGGTTATTATTTCTAATTGCATTGCTTCAATTTTAAAAGGAAATCCTTTGTTTTATTATTAAGCGTTTGCTTCTGCTAACATTTTCTCTCCAGCAGCGATTACATCTTCAATACCACCCTTCAAGTTAAATGCTGCCTCAGGATACTGATCGTATTTACCATCAAGAATATCGTTGAAGGCTTTAATTGTATCTTGAATATCAACAAGTACCCCAGGGATTCCTGTAAACTGCTCAGCAACGTGGAATGGTTGAGAAAGGAAACGTTGTACACGTCTTGCTCTGTGAACCACAGACTTATCCTCCTCAGACAATTCATCCATACCTAAGATTGCAATAATATCTTGCAATTCTTTATAGCGTTGTAATGTATTTTTTACACGTTGTGCACAATTGTAATGCTCATCACCTACAACCGCAGGAGTTAAAATTCTCGAAGTAGAATCCAATGGATCCACCGCAGGATAAATTCCTAACTCAGCAATTTTACGTGACAATACTGTTGTAGCATCCAAGTGAGCAAATGTATTTGCCGGAGCCGGGTCAGTAAGGTCATCCGCAGGTACATAAACCGCCTGAACTGAAGTAATCGAACCGTTTTTAGTTGAAGTAATACGTTCTTGCATCGCCCCCATTTCTGAAGCCAATGTTGGTTGATAACCTACCGCTGAAGGCATACGTCCTAAAAGCGCAGACACCTCAGAACCAGCTTGTGTAAAGCGGAAAATGTTATCTACGAAGAAAAGAATGTCTTTTCCTTGTCCATCTCCTTCACCGTCACGGTAGTACTCAGCCATTGTTAAACCTGACAAAGCTACACGAGCACGTGCACCAGGAGGCTCATTCATCTGTCCGAAAACGAAAGTAGCTTTAGACTCTTTCATTTCTTCCAAATCGATTTTTGACAAGTCCCATCCACCTTCTTCCATAGAATGCATGAATGCTTCACCGTACTTGATAATCCCTGATTCCAACATCTCACGTAAAAGGTCATTTCCTTCACGCGTACGCTCACCAACACCTGCAAACACAGACAAACCACCGTGTCCTTTTGCGATATTGTTGATCAATTCCTGGATCAATACTGTTTTACCTACACCGGCACCACCGAAAAGACCAATCTTACCTCCTTTTGCATAAGGCTCGATCAAATCGATAACTTTAATACCTGTAAATAATATTTCTGTTGCAGTTGACAACTGGTCGAAGCTTGGTGCTTCTCTGTGGATTGGAAGACCACCCTCGTTGCTTACTTCATTAATTCCGTCAATAGCTTCGCCAACTACGTTGAACAAACGACCTTTGATCTTGTCTCCGGTTGGCATTTTAATCGCACTACCAGTAGAAACCACATCCATTCCACGGCTAAATCCATCTGTTGAGTCCATCGAAATTGTACGAACAGAGTTCTCGCCAACATGCGATTGCACTTCTAATACAACACGTGTACCATCCACTTTTCTAACCTCCAATGCATCATAGATGTTTGGAAGAGCAACTCCTCTTTCGAAGCTTACATCCACTACAGGACCGATTACCTGTGATATTTTACCTTTAATTTCCGACATTTTCGTGCCTTTTAAATTAGTTTAACCATGTGACAACAAGATCACTCTGAATTTGGGCGCAAAGATATAGCAATTATCTTATTTTACACGAAAAGTGAAGATTAATTTTTTCAAAAAATGAAAATCTTAAAATGCACCTGATGGAAATTTTCGTTTTAACAAATAACGTATCGGTAAATATGAAAATCCTATGCTTAAGGCAGAAACCAACGTTGTAATCATAAGTCCATCTCGCCAGTTAACGCCAATAGGAAATGCTTCTCCACCAGAGTTAGGCATACTTAACAATTCAAATTTGATCTGTAATAAACAAACAGCATAACCAAGCACAAGACCTATGAGAATACCTTTGAAAGAAATCAATAGCCCTTCAAAGAAGAAAATATTGAAGATCATTCTTCTGTCGGCACCAAAACTGATTAGTGTATGAATATTCGCCTCTTTTTCTACAAAAAGCATAGTTAGCGAAGCAATTAAGTTGAATGCAGCAAGTATGAAAATAAAGATTAAAATGATCAAAACAACCATCTTTTCCGATTTACTTGTTTTGAAAATCAATTCATTTTTCTCGTAGTTAGTCTTTACTACAAAACGCTCACCCAACTTTTCCTGTAACTCCTCCTTTACACGTTCATTTGACCTGCCTTTAACATCTACATAAATTGCTGTAAGATCCTTATCATAATTTAAGAGTTCTTGGGCAACATGGATAGGGACAACGATCATTTCTGCATTCACTTCACGATTGTAATTGAAACGACCTGACAAGTTCATCATTTTTATATTGAAAGGGTTGGACCCCAACTTTACTTTCGCAGAACGTTTAGGCGCATACAAAAGCACTTGTTCATACCCAACTTTTTCCGGAATAAATCCACCCAATTTATCTAGTAAACTTGCACCGATCAGCGCAAAAGAAAAGTGTTCATTTCCGAGCGTTGCTTTTCCCTCAATCAAGTGATCAGGCATTGCCGACATTCTTAGAAACGAGGTGTCAACTCCTATCAAACGTGCATTGACCCATTTCTTTTCATGCTTAACTACGACAACTTCCTCGATGGCTTGACTATAACTCTGAACACCATCCACTTTCGTGATTAACTCAAAAGGCAATTGTTCCTTCAAAAAAGTTTTACCTTCATTTGAACGAATCGTGATGTCAGCATCAAAATCAGAATACAGCTTTTCGATCATCGTTTCAATTCCGTTGAATGCCGAAAGCAACACCACCAGGGCCGCTGTAATAGCAGCAATTCCAATGACTGAAATTCGAGTGATCAGATTAATCACATTCTTCTTCCTTTTCGAAGAAAGATATCTGCGAGCTATGTAAAGAGCAACGTTAATGGTGGACTATTTTTTCAAAAGTTCGTCGATCTTCATAGCATAATCCAATGAATCATCAATATAAAATACCAATTCAGGAATTTTGCGCATATTCTTCAATCGATTACCGATCTCTCGTCTAATCTTACCCAGGTTAGTGTTGATATTTTCAAGCACCTCCTTTTTATCAGGGCCGCCAAAAATACTTAGATAACATCGAGCCAAAGAGAGATCAGATGTAACACGCACTGTTGTAACCGTTACCATTGCGCCCAGACAAATTTCTCGTGCATTGCGTTGAAAGTAAACAGATAATTCTTCTTGAATTACCCCTTCGATTTTATTTTGACGTATTGATCCCATAGTGCAAAAATAACAATTGTTAGGCCCAACTATGAACAAAGGGAAACAAAAACTTATCTTTGCCCGATATGAAAGATATCAGAGAAATCTATAACTACGTGTTTGCCTATAAGGGAAGAGCTATCCTGGTTATTGTTTTCAACTTACTTTTTGTAATATTCAACTTGCTGAGTCTTATACTCTTTATTCCATTTTTACAACTGATATTTAATACCGGAGAAAAAGCAGCCTCATTGAGCAAACCTGTTTGGGAAGGTGGTTTTCTCAAATTTTTCGAGTACTTAAAGGACAGCTATAACTATTTCATGCAGGAAATGGTGGACAAGGATCCTAAACAAGCACTATTTTTCGTTTGCGTAAGTGTTTTTGTGGCCTTTTTCTTAAAAAATCTGTTTCGTTATGGCGCAGTTTGGCATCAATCAGAATTAAGAATGGTAGTGGTAAAAGACGTGCGAAATAAGATTTTCTTAAAAGCATTGAATTTGCCTATTTCGTTTTATACTGATGAACGTAAAGGAGATCTGATGTCACGCATGAACAGTGACGTGAATGAAATTGAAACTGCTGTGGTAAGCATCCTTGAACTTATATTCCGTGAGCCAATCGCAATCGTAATTAACGTTGGAACACTTATTTATCTTTCTCCACAACTTACCTTGATTTCGTTCGTTTTATTGCCAATTTCAGCCTTTGTAATTTCTCGAATAGGGAAAAGCTTAAAGAAAACAGCGAAAGAAGGTCAAGAACAAATGGGACTTTTATTCTCCACCATCGACGAAGGACTAGGTGGAATTCGAATAATAAAAGCTTTCAATGCGGTTGAAAAAGTATATAAGAATTTTCAAACCGTCAACCTACGACATCAACAATTGATCACTAAAACTTTCAGAAAAAAAGATCTTTCTCCTATTTTAAACGAGACTTTGGGTGCAGCAGTTATGTTGGCATTGGTTTGGTTTGGTGGATCCATGATCTTGGACAATACTAATGATAAAGCATTGACAGGG
>JBFHIN010000036.1:0-11306 GCA_041596415.1 Crocinitomicaceae bacterium
AAAAAACATTGCGGCAAAAAACAAAATTATTTACTTATATAATTCTATCACCTCATCCTTGTCTTTACGTGTAAGTCTTGGTACGAGCGCATTTTCATCCGGATATCCGACAGGAATTAATAAAAAAGGACGCTCATTTTCCGGCCTATTGAGTGCTTTTGCGATGAAATTCATAGGACTTGGGGTGTGCGTTAAGGCAACTAATCCTGCATTATGCACAGCCATAAGGAAAAATCCTGCGGCCAATCCGACAGATTCGGTTACATAATAATTGTTCAATTTTTCACCATTTTCTCCAATTTCATATGCTCTTTTCATAATAACAACGATCCAAGGAGCAATATCAATGAATTCTTTTTCCCAATTGGTTCCCAATGGAGCCAAATCTTCGATCCATTGCTCGCTCATGCGTCCGTTATATGATTTATATTCTTCCTCCTCGGCCAATTCGCGCAATTTGTGTTTTAGCTCTGTATTAGAAATCAAGCAAAAGGTCCAAGGCTGTTTGTGCGCTCCGGACGGTGCGGTTGATGCGGTGAGAATAAGTTTTTCCATTATCTCCTGCGGGACAGCTTTCGAAGAGAAATCCCTGACGGATCTTCTTTTGTCGGCCCACAGATAAAAATCATTAACGCGCTGGATCATCTCTTGTTCACTATAACCTTCGTGCTCCAGTTTTATAAAACCGTCTTTTACTTCCATAGTTTTTAGAATCTTACTTCTAAATATACAGGTATCTTTCTAACTTCGCGACATGAACTCGAAACGTTTGGCACTTTTTGTTTCCGGTAAAGGCTCCAATGCTATTAATCTCTATGATTATTTTAAGGATGATAGTGAAGTAAATGTTAGTTTAATATTGACTAATAACCCACATTCGCCAATTATTGACTTTGCCAAAAAAAATGGTATTCCTCTTATTCTTTTATCGAATAAGGAGGTTGGTCAGGCTGAAATTTTACTAGAAGTATGCGCCAAATATGAAATTACACATGTTGTTTTAGCCGGTTATTTGCGTCTGATCCCAAAAGTTTTCATTGATTATTATGAGCGTAAGATCATTAATATACATCCGGCACTATTGCCAAAATTCGGCGGCAAGGGAATGTATGGCATGAATGTTCATGAAGCGGTGATTGAATCCGGTGATACCTTAAGTGGTATAAGTATTCATCTTGTTGATTCTAACTATGATGAGGGTCAACCTTTAGCCACGTTTTATTGTACCGTGGAAAATGGCGACACCGCTGAAAAATTGAGTATTAAAGTTCAACAATTGGAACATCAGTACTATCCTTTTGTTGTAAAAAACAGTTTATTTTAATCACATGATGAATTTTATTAGTGCCTTTAACTGGGGAGAAATGTTCAAGGCAACCACCGTATTATTTGCAGTAATCGATATCGTTGGATCAATTCCAATTATCATAAAACTGAAAGAAAGTGCTGGCACAATTCATGAGGCTCGTACAAGTATTGTTTCGCTTTTGATCATGCTCGGATTTTTAATCCTTGGGGAAAGTATCTTGAAATTATTTGGCGTTACCATAGAATCCTTCGCTGTTGCCGGATCCATAATTTTATTTGCCATGGCCTTGGAAATGATACTTGGCGTAAAAGTTTTTAGGGACGAAGCAACGGGTAAAACGGCAAGCATTGTTCCCCTAGCTTTTCCAATTATTGCAGGAGCAGGGTCAATGACAACCTTGGTTTCATTGAAAGCTGAGTTTCAAGAAATCAATATTGTTTTAGCGATCTTCGTAAATATTCTAATCGTTTACATCGTACTAAAACTCACAAAACGTATTGAAAAAGTACTTGGTCCAGGTGGAATCGCTATTCTTAAAAAAGTATTCGGAATCATTCTTTTGGCAATCGCCATTAAACTATTCACATCCAATATTCAAGCACTGTTCTAATTTTTACCAGGAGCAAAGGTTCCCGGTGAGGTAGTGGTTCCTTCGATCACTTGCATACCATTTTGGAATTTCTTTTCCGAGATCACTTTGCCTTTTTTATCGTACATAACGAACTTACCGTGCTTCAATCCATCCTTGTATTCCATTTCCTGAAGCAAGGCTCCTTTGCGATCGAACTGCTGCATCATGCCATTCAATTCACCTTTTTTATAGTGAGAAATAACTGCAGGAATTCTTCCTCCCGGGTAATAAGCGATCCATTCACCGTCCTTTTCACCTTCTTTAAAATTCCCTTCTTCGGTTTTCTTGAAGTCTTTACTGGAATAAGAAATAGAAGGACCATCTTTTTTCGAATCAGTGTGTTCGCGCCCTTTCATGATTCCGTAATTCACCTTCGACTTTTCCTTAAATAGCTTGTAGGTTACTACATCTTTCGGTTTGCCATTCTCAAAATAATCTGTCCAGGTACCCACTTTGAAGTTATTTTCATATTTACCCGTTAGCTTGGGTGAACCCGAAGGATAATAGGAAAGCCATTCACCATTCATCACTCCTGCTTTGAAGGTAGTTTTGTTTTTTAGGTTACCATTTTCCCAGTAATTGTTCCATTCTCCTTCTTCTTTGCCTGCTTTGTAGTTTCCTGACATTAACAAGTTTCCATTCTCGTACCACGTTTGCCAAAGACCATTTTTCTCGTCATCTTTGAAGGTTCCTTGCTTGAATTTCTTTCCGTTTTTATAGAAGTAGGTCCACTCTCCGGATTTCATTCCTTTGGTGTAATGTGCTGTATAGGACAACTCACCGGTAGGATACCAATAGGTCCAATCACCGTGCTGTTGATCGTCCTGAAAGTTTCCTTCCATGTCACGCGTTCCTTTGTTGGTATACCAAACCCATTTCCCTGTTTTTTTCCCTTCTGAGTAATAACCGTGAACGTTTAGTTTTCCGCTGTCGTAGAAATATTTGTACTCGCCATGTAGAACGCCGTTTTTATAATTCGAGATCTTTTCCGTATCACCCGTGTAATAGGCATATGTCCAAGTGCTGTCCTTTTCTCCTTCTTTGAAAAATCCGGTCAAGGTTGGATAACCATAAATGGAGATTTCTTCAAAAGGCCCGTCTTTAAGGCCGTTCTTGTAATTATACCATTCTTTTACTGTTCCGGTAGTATAATACGTCGATAACTCACCAGTTCCATCAATAATCGTTTGTGTGTGCGCTGAATCGGGCAACCAAAAAGACACCAGGTGGTTAACACCCTGAATCACCTCTTCTTCAGATTTCTGACGACCATCCGCATAGAAATACGACCATTTACCGATGGGTTGATTCATTTTATAATGACCTTTAACCACCAGTTTTCCACTTTCGTTCCACTCCTTGTAAATACTATCTTGACGGTTCAAATAGAAATATCCTTCCTGCTTGATCTTTTTGTTGGGGTAGTACAGGACCACTTTTCCCTGAAGCATGTCTTTGTAATAATTGCGTTCTTCTTCCAATACGCCCATTCGATCGTAGTACAACCATTTCCCGTGTTTCTCGGTAGTCTCGTCTAATTTATCCTTGTAGTATGACCCCACTGCTTGAGGTTGTGTGCGGTTAAAGTCCCAATAGAGCGTCACCTTCTTGGTGAGGTTTTCTTTTAATACTTCTTGAGAAAACAGCAAGTTTGGTAAGATGAGAAGAAAGAGGATCCAATAGTTTTTCATAGAATTTTTGACTTGCTAAATATGTGCTATATAATGCAGTTTATACAAAGTTGTTACGCTTTTAACATGGTGCCTTGAACGATAAGGAACACTCCGAAGATCACAAAAACGATACCAATGAGATGATTCAATCCAACCAAAACGCGGTCTGTAACAAGGGGACGCAACAATTTTGCTCCGAAAATCTTCAAGAGGTCAAAAGAAAAGAAGGTTATGAGGATGGTGGCCAAGTAAACCAGTATATACTCATTGTGATCTGTCGACTCTGGTGATGACTTCGCTCCAAAAGTGATTACACTGAACCAGTAGAAAATTACCATTGGGTTAGCAAAGTTTAATAAAAACCCTTTCAATGCTAATAAGGGATAATCGCTGGTTTTTTTAAGTGCATTGCCCACTTTATCGTTGCCTGTTTTTTTGGGTTTTTTGAAAAACGTAACAATGCCATAAATTAAAAAGAGACTGCCTCCTATCAATTTCAATATTCCTTGATTTTCACCCTGAGTTAGGACGGCAACTTCTGAATAAAAAACGTAAGCAATCAAGATGTAAACAACGTCACTTATCAAAACACCCAGATCAAAAGCGATGGCCGATCGAGCTCCTTTCTTAATACTCGTTTCAAGTAAAAGAAAGAATACCGGCCCAATCATAATGGTTAATATGAAACCGGTTACAATACCTTTAAGAATTACCTCGATCAAATTTGTTCTTTTTTACAAAAATACGTTTTCAAGTCATAAAAACAGATAATCGGTTGTAATTCTCTGTTCAATTCCTGCTGATGCCATCTAAATCAGAACTAAAAAAATACTTGCAAGAAAAGGACAAAATATAATTGAAGTTGCTTAACTTTGCGCTCAGCGTTACACAAGGTAAGTGTAAATTCTTGAAAAAATTTAATTATGAAAACTGCGACAGCAAACAAAAAATTAGACGAAATTATCGCTAAGGTTGAAAAAAAAGGATTGGAAGCGGAAAATCTTATTGACGATCTAAAAGCGTTAAGAGAATTTGCACTGAAAGAACAAGATCCTTTGGTGACCAAAGTGTTGAGATTAACCTATGAGTACATTGGAGAAAATAATTCATTCGATGTTCAGGCGCAGTATGAAGAAGATGAAGAGGGGAGCGAATATCCAATCGAGATCGAAGGAACAGAAAATTTATTATATCTGTTGAACCTACTAAAAAATGCAGATCACAAGATCAATCGCGAAGAGATAAAAGACTATCGTTCAGCACTTAAGCTTGAATTGTACTAGTTACTGCCAAGATATTGAAAACGCACTTTTTTAAAGTGCGTTTTTTTTTGAACCAACCTTTTGTATTTCTCATTCGTCTATAGTATATGTTGAACCGTTAAACAACGAACAACACTGGTTTTATTTTCCTTGCAGTACCTGAAAAGAGCTTCAATTGTGGTTAAAAGTTCCACCATTCTTCCAAAAGTTCTTTTCAGGTTTTTTTATCCGCAAAAATTACAGTATTTCGATTTATCAGAATCATGCGTGAATGGTAGTTCAGGATCCAATAATTCCGTACATATTTCCCCTAACAATTCTGGAAACAGGGCCAAAATCTCTTGTAAGGATAATTCCGGTGACTGTAAGGGTAATATTCTGTTTTCTGAACTTGTGATGGAGAAGATGGCAACCTCCGATGGTAAGTGCTTAAAGTTCTTTTCATATAAAAAACAGTAGAGCATCAATTGTAAGGCGTGTTTAGTGCTTTTTACGGATTTCAAATAATCGGCATCCCTACCCTTTTTTATTTCAACATCTTTTAATTCTGTTTTTCCCGACTTATAATCAATGATACGCACTTTGTCGCCGATAGAATCTATTCTGTCAATGATCCCTTTAAAGGTGAGTTGTTTTGTTTCTCCGTTCACTTCAACAGACAATGGTGCTTTTAATGCCACCTCCAAGTATTCAATAAAAACAGGTTCTTGTTGTTTCTTCAAGAATTCGATCTCTGACTTCAGTACGTTGCGTAGCAGTTCACTGGCCATTTTATAACTCAATAGATTTTTTCCAGTGCTGAAGGCCGAAGCATCTTGGTTAAAGTGTGCTGAGAATTCCTTTTTCAGCTCATATTCGTACATCTTCAGCATCTGCTCTACATCAAAAGAGGTGATGTTTTTAGGCGACGGGGAAATTTTCTCACCCTGTTTATCGTGACGTGCAAAAGGACGATACAAGGTTTCCAACACGTTATGAATAAAAGTACCAAACGAGCTGTGTTCCACTTCTTCTTTGATTTCATCTTCCTCATAGAACTCCAACAAATAGCGGTAATAAAAATCCAGTGAACAATTCAAGAACTTGTTGATGGCAGAGGCCGAAAGATCCTTTTTTAAATATTGTTCGATCAGCTCCATAACCTCATCATTTTTTTCCAATTGATGATCGTCCTCCAACTTTCCATTTTCTTCCTGAATGGAATAATATTGATAGTCTATGTTGAGTTGCTCATTTACCCTGCTCAATTCGAGTTCAAGTTGTGCTAGGTAACGACTTGGTTCACTACTTCCTATGTTTTCCTGTGCCGTGGTGTAAGTGATCACTACCTCCTTCGCCGTGTGTAATAAGCGATAAAAATGATGTGCAAAAAGTCCTTGTTTTTCTCTTGGCGTGGGAATTTGCAAGTAAGAACGCAAATCCATCGGAATGGTGGTCTGGATTGGATTCGTAGGAGGTAATTTGCCCTCGTTCATACCAACAATAAACACTTTTTCGAAGTTCAATAAGCGCGTTTCCAGAAGTCCCATAATCTGAAGACCGTCGAGCGGATTTCCGTGAAAAGCGATGCTCTTGTTTGTCCAATGTTGCTGAAACAAATGTTTGAAACTTCTGAGTGACATCTGGGGTAATCCTTCCAAACACAGGTTTTGAAAATCTACCAAGGCTTCATCGAAAGTCATCACAATTGCTTTTTCAAAAGCATCTGTCTCCTTCAGATTTTCGTAGATCAGTGCATTGCTATTTCGAATTTGCTGAAGTGCGATATTCCAATCTCCTTCCCAGTTGGTACATGCAAGCTGTAGCAACTGATCACACAACGGTCCGATTTTCACATTCGACGGATTTACGAAAATGGAATTCTTTGCAATGAGTATTTTTTGCTGCGACACAATCGCTTCTTTTTCTTGTTGCGTGCTGCATTGAATGACGAAGGGATGATTCCAGAATTTTTGTAGATCCTGAATATACAAGGCTTCTGTTTTAAAGCTCAATTTGTGCTCCTGAAAGCGAAAAAGTAGGTCGACCCATGTTCTCATCGCTGAATTCACCAAAGGAAGTCCCAAAGTTACGTTGGCCTTTTCAATGGATTTGGGAAGATTTTTAAGTATCGGATTGATCAGCTTTTCGTCGGCAAGCAACAGCACCGAATGCTTTAATTCTTCCTGACTCATGCCTTCGAGCAGGGTAGCTATAATCTTGGCCTGCCCGGTATGCTGCGCACATTCGATGATCTTGATAGATTTGGATTCTTTGGTAAGACGATCACCAATAAAATCCATTTTTTTCAGATCCAGTTCTTTGAGCAGTTGTCGCTGAAATGTACCCGCTTCATGATTGAGTTTATTGAGATAAAATGCATCAGAATCGATCAACACATGTCCCCGTCCCATGTTTCTGAGTTGTTTGATGATGCTGATTTCAGCCTTCGACAAAGCATTAAATCCTGCAAAAAGAAAATGTCTTTCTTTATTGTCCACAAAAAGCACCTGAATGTTCTCGCTCAAGTGACGGTATGCCTTGCCCATATTGGTCACTTGTTTTGCTTTCAATCGCTCGTCCAAAACCGTGTAATAGCCGCCCAAATGGTTCCAGAAATTCATAAATCGGTGCTGGCCTTCACCTATTTTTTCCTCATCATCAAAATTCCACGACTCCAGCGCTTTGATATCCCTTAAGTTTTTAAATACAGCTGTTGCATCCAAACAATAACGATCGATCTCATCAAAATCGGACAAGACGATGGGTCCCCACGATAAAAATTCATCAAAATTTCTGTCTTTTTCCGTCACCGTATTCTGTAATTGTACTTCATACAAATGCAAAAGCAAGCGCGTCTTGTCGATAACTACGGCAGGGGCGAATTTTTTAACCCAGCGATCCATGGTGATCATTTCCGGTGCTAACAAGGCCTTTCCTGCCTTGCGATAAAGGGACGCGGCAATGTATTTCTTCGCTCGCTCTGACGGTAGCACGATGGTTAAATTCCTTAGATCTAGGTTCTTTTCCGCGATATATTCCGCTATTTGGTCCGTAAAATTCATCTGAATTATTTTTTAGTAAGAAAGCCCCAATAGGTTTTACGGTTCAACAGATGTACTTTCACTTCAGGATAATAGGAGGTGAACAGTGCTGGTATTTTTGGTTTTTTCTTTTCCCAATGACATTTGTAAGCTGCCGTTATCGCTTCGTCTTTTTCTATGAAATCAACCATTTGATTGGTGTGCGTTCTCCAGAAATAGTAGTTGGCCTGTTTACCATGCAAGTTATTCCATTTGATCCTTTCTGCAATCAGCCAATTTCTCCATAATTGTTCTAGGTCCATTCTCAATTCGGGTGGATTGAAATTTTGGATCAATGCGTTGCGAATGCCATTATCTACGAAATAGAACAAATGACTTTTCTTGAGTTCGTAGCGCATATTATTGAAGAGCGAAGGCAATTTAATCAGTAAAAATGCATTTTCCAATAAGCGCACATAGCGTTCAACTGTTTCGTTATCAAGCCCACATTTTTCGCCAATTTCATTGTACGATATCGGCATGCCTGTATTGAACGCTACGATTTGTAACATACGTTTCAGTTGATCTTTTTTGTTGATCCTGTCGTTTACACCCAATTGAGTGAATATCACTTCCTCAAGCAAAGCATTTAACTCCTCTTGTGCCTGCGTAAAATTCTCTACCACAGCAGGATACATGCCGAATATCAATCTGTTTTCCAACTGTTTCTCTTCTTCGGGCAAGGTGAAATGTTGTGCCAATTCATAAAATGTTGGTGGGTAGATCAGCAATTCAAGACCCTGCATCTGCAGAACCTCACGCAAGACCTCATCTATTTTTGGCTCGAAGGAACAAGTTAACACGAGGGTTACTTTCAATTCATCCGACAGAATTTGTTCAATCAATTCTTGCAGCGAATCCAGGTATTGCGCCTCGTGCAGAACCAACACTTGTATATTTTCGGAAAGTTCTTGTAAATCAGTCGAAGTGAAGGCTTCAAATCTGCGTTGATTTTTCTTGTTGGATAGATCAATTACTTCGTGGATCATTTTAAGTTCATCCAGCGCTTCCTGAACCATTTGTTTTTTTCCCGATTGGCGTGGTCCACTCAATAAAACCAATTTATTGTTCGCGATATTCTGAACAACTTGTGTGTATTGAAATCTTTTCATCTTGTGGATGAAGATACAATTTCATCGTAAAAAACAAGGTTGTTTCGCTGTTTTTTTTTGATTTCTGCGAAATCACTCAAACCACACCTTACCAAAAAAGTGTATCGGTCGGTTCGAATTCATAAACTTGTTACCGCCATAAGCCTTCAGGATCAGCAAGTATTGATCGTTTTGCATCACACGAACAAAATGCATTCCTTCGGGGTAGGTGTCCGAAAGTCCTTCGCACACTTCTGTACCTTCATCCAAGGTGTAACACCTAAAT
Source organism: Crocinitomicaceae bacterium (assembly GCA_041596415.1). Taxonomy (GTDB): domain Bacteria; phylum Bacteroidota; class Bacteroidia; order Flavobacteriales_D; family Crocinitomicaceae; genus M0103. The sequence continues at coordinate 9,315 of JBFHIN010000036.1, forward strand.
TTTCCGGCGTTCGGTGTGGCGATATAGATCGTAGCTTGTTGCAACAACGTGAGTGAATTATCGATCGGAACGATTTCGATGGAATATGTATTTCCTTGACCCATTTCGCGATAGATCAAATAGGGATGATCTTCATAAATGGTTTTTTCGAGCGGTTTCCCAGGGAAAACAGCCACAAATCCGATCGAGTCATTCACATAGGTATAATTTCGTTTTTCCCTTACGGCTACTTTTTCAGGAATCGCTTTATCACTGAAGTTCGATTCAACGCGTCTTAGTTTATAGCCTTTTTTCCTCAGCAAAGAAATGATCCCCTCGTCACCTGCCAAATGACCTGCGCCGATGACGCTCAGACAGCTCTGCAAACGGATCAACGAATCGATGCTTTGCACCATTTTTTTATTTCGCTTGACGATCAGATCCTCATACATGCCCTTTTGCAAAGACAAATTTGCTCGCATCAGTCGATCCAAGGAGTTGATGTCGCCCTTCAAATAAAACTCGATCATTTTTTCTTGTGAAACACTGAAAGGATTGATCCCCAATCTAGCTTCCGCCTTTCCGTAATCGCTGATCATTGAAAGTTGTTCTTTTACGGACTCCAGCGCAAAGAATTTTTTGTTGGCGTTGAAACAGTACTCTTGAAAATAGGCGTCTAAAAATTGCGGCATTCCGTCTTCGTTCCCGTAAACTGTTGTTGTCGGTTTTTTTGATGATGTGTACGGATTTCCTTTGTTATCGAAAAGTAATTGAACATCCTCCTTTCGTGTATCCCACTCATCGAAGAGTGAAAAAACATCGGTTTCCACTACGATCATATCCACTTTATTCATAACAACATACGTCGAATCGGAAAGTCGGAACAAGCGCTTGTCGTTCGAATGCAGGGAACCGAAGAGATAACTTTTCTTTTTTAAGCCATTGCCGGAAATTTCCCATAGCAACTCATTGTCAATTTTACCTTGCGAAAAGGCGAATGAAGAACAACAAAGGAAGATGAGTAATTTCCACATAAAAGTCTATTGAGGATTAAAGTTACTAAAAATCATGTGATCAATAGATAACACGATCGATCAATTGATCTCCAAAAGCGTAGGGTATGTAAGCCAATGAAGGAATTTGTTTGGTCAAGACCAATGGTGTTTTAGCACCCAGTCGGATCTTTCCGTGTGTTTCACTGAGCCCCATGGCATAAGCTGCATTTACGGTAAGTGCATTCAAGGCTTCATTCGGTGTCATTTTCATCTTCACACAAGCCAGCGACCACACAAAACTCAAATTACCGCTCGGCGTAGATCCAGGATTAAAATCACTAGCCAGTGCCACCGGAATATCAGCTTGCATCAAACGACGTGCATCGCCATACGGGATATTTAAAAAGTGAGAACAACTCGGCAACAAGGTTGGTATCGTAGTTGAATTTTTCAAAGCTTCCACATCTTCATCACCCAGTTCTTCAAGGTGATCCACCGACAGGGCATTCAGTTCAACCGCTTTTTTTATCGCTCCCATGACTGAAAACTGGTTCACATGAACTTTTGCCTGAAGACCGAATTTTGCTCCGGCTTCCATGATCTCCGCCATTTCATCGACAGAAAAGTAATTTCTTTCGCAAAAAACATCAATAAAATCGGCCAGATCTTCTTTTCCGATAACGGGCAACATTTCATCAATGATCAGATCTATATATCCCCGGTGATCAGCCTTAAATTCAGCTGGAAAAGCGTGAGCTCCAAGGAAGGTGGCTTTTATGGCGATAGATTGCTTTTCTTTTATTTTTTTGATCACACGAAGCATTTTCAATTCGCCCTCAACCGACAATCCATAGCCCGATTTAATTTCCAACGCTCCCGTACCGTAACTTTTCAACAGTTCAATGCGCTGCATGGCCTTTTCAAACAACTCATCCTCCGACATCTCATTAAGGCGACGTGCAGAATTTAAGATTCCTCCACCTTTGGCAGCGATTTCCTCGTAGCTCAAGCCCTTGAT
>JBFHIN010000037.1:0-10929 GCA_041596415.1 Crocinitomicaceae bacterium
CGTTTCGAAACAATTACTTGCTCTACGAATTCCTTATTATAGATCCCCGTCAATATGGAGAAGCCTAAATTTCCGCAACCAACAATGCCAATTTTCATACGTCTTAATATTTTAACACAAAAGTATCATTACCAATTTGATTCATTATGTTCAACCACAGAAATTTAGTAAATTCGCAAAACCTGTTAGAACTGTATGTTAAAAAATATTTTAGGTTTCTTGTTAATTTTCCTTTTTTCTTTCACGTCACAAGCGCACGAATATTATTTTGCTTTTGCGGAAATGGAGTATAACGACATTACTCAGCGCTTGGAAGCAAGTGTAATGGTTTCTACGCATGATCTTGAATTTGCATTAGAAAAAGATGAGATTTTTGTTGGTAAGATCAGTAAGTTGGATGCAGAGCAAGAAAATTATAAGAATATCGAATCTTACCTTAATAAGCACTTTTATTGTAAACAGGGTAATTCTATAATAACTTTTTCTATAATTGGATTTGAAGTTGGTTTAAACGGGATTACTACCTTTTATCTTAACTCAGAACCAATTGATTTAAATTCGAAAAAAAATAGCGTTGTTTTTTATTTTGATCTATTGACCGATCACTATCCACAACAACAAAATAAACTCACTTATATTTTTAGAAACAATAAATCCACTTTGGTGTTTAATTCAGAACAACCATCTAAAAAATTAAATTGATCCAATGAAAAGAATAATTCTTAGTTCGCTCTGTTTACTTTCATTTTATGGAGTTGCGCAACAAAAATTCGCACAATTAGGTACAGAGCTTCCTACACCTAATGAGTACAGAAATGCAGCGGGTGCTCCCGGACACAATTATTATCAACAAAAGGCCGATTATAAGATATCGATCACTATTGATGATGTGACGCAGCGATTGACTGGTGAAGAGACGATTACGTATACAAATAATTCACCGGATAAGTTAGAGTATTTGTGGTTGCAGCTGGATCAGAATATTTACGACATCAACTCCGACTCGAAATTAATTGAGATCGAAAAAATGGAGGATTTTAGAAATATTGGTGATGTTAAAAAGAAGTTATTCTATTACGACGGTGGATTTAAAATTGATGCAATCACCACTACTTCGGGTCAAAAAATGAGCTACGCGATCAATAAAACAATGATGCGCATCAATTTGGATAAACCGTTGGCATCAAAAGGGAGTATTACCTTTAAAATAAAGTGGTGGTATAATATCAATGACCGAATGAAAGTTGGCGGAAGGTCAGGATATGAATATTTTGAGAAGGATGATAATTATTTGTACACTGTCGCTCAGTTTTTCCCAAGAATGTGTGTTTACAATGACGTTGAGGGTTGGCAAAATAAACAGTTTTTAGGTAGAGGTGAATTTGCATTGCCATTTGGTGATTATGAAGTTTCGATCACAGTCCCTTCTGATCATATTGTTGGCGCGACAGGAGAATTACAGAATGGTTCTGTTGTCCTAACAGCAGATCAGCGCAAAAGACTAGAAAAAGCTAAAATGTCTGACACACCTGTCCTGATCGTGACTCAAACAGAAGCAGAAAAGAAAGAACAAGCAAAAGAAAAAGGTTTAAAAACCTGGGTTTTTAAAGCGCAAAATGTGCGCGACTTCGCATTTGCGAGTTCAAGAAAGTTCATTTGGGATGCACAAGGCGTTAAGATTGGTGATAAAAACGTATTGGCTATGTCTTATTATCCAAAGGAAGGAAATCCACTTTGGGAAAAATATTCCACCAAATTGGTGGCACACACCATAAAAACATATTCTAAATATACTGTTGATTACCCTTATCCTGTAGCTATTTCAGTTCATTCAAAATGGATCGGAATGGAATACCCTATGATCTGCTTTAACGGTGGAAGACCTGAAGAAGATGGAACATATTCCGAGGAAACGAAATACGGAATGTGGGGCGTAATCATTCATGAAGTGGGACACAATTTCTTTCCTATGATCATTAATTCAGACGAAAGACAGTGGACATGGATGGATGAAGGATTGAATACTTTTGTACAATACCTTACCGAACAAGAATGGGAAAGAGGATATCCTTCTCGTCGCGGTCCAGCATATATGATTGCGGACTACATGCGTGGCGATAAAAGCAATATCTCCCCGATCATGACTAACTCTGAATCGATCTTTCAATTCGGAAACAATGCGTACGGGAAACCAGCTACCGCCCTGAATATTTTGAGAGAAACTGTAATGGGAAGAGAATTGTTTGACTATGCGTTCAAAACGTATTGTGAGCGCTGGAAATTCAAACACCCAACTCCCGCAGATTTTTTCAGGACTATGGAAGATGCGTCAGCTGTAGATTTAGATTGGTTTTGGAGAGGTTGGTTCTACTCGACTGATAACGTAGATATTTCGATCGACAATGTAAGATGGTTCCAATTGAACTCCATGAATCCAATAGTTGAAAAAGCATTTAAAGAAGAACAAAATAAAAACAAAGATCAATTCATTGGTGATACTAGAAATAAAGAGTCTATTAAGGAGACGTTCAATGAAAAAGATGCTTCAATTGATGACTTCTACGCAAAAAGAAACATCTATTTTGTCGATGCTCTGGATAAAAAGGAGTACAATGATTTTCTTGCTAAATTACCTGCAGAAGATAAAAAACTATTGGAATCAAATAAGCAATTCTATGAGTTGACATTTAAGAACATTGGTGGCTTGGTAATGCCTTTGATTATTGAGGTAACTTATGCCGATAATACAAAAGAGGTAATCCGTATTCCTGCAGAAATTTGGCGTCAACATGAAGATCAGGTTTCTCGAGTATTGATACTGGATAAAGAAGTTGCAAGCTTCCGATTGGATCCGTTTCTAGAGACTGCTGATACTGACTTGGATAATAATAGTTGGCCTCGACAAATTCAACCAACAAAATACGAGTTATACAAACAAAAGCAGATGCATGAAAATCCAATGCAACGTCAAAAACGTGTTGAATCCATGCAAGGCAAATAAAATTATTAGAAAAAAAAGGAACTGAAAAGTTCCTTTTTTTTATTTAATACGTTTGTAATGTTCGTATTTATCCTGAATAAATGTGATCAACTCCATTTCGGTAGCTGTCTTTAAAAACGTTTCGTTGATATTCAGGAAAGAAATAAATTCATCGAACTCAGTTTCCGATAATTCAATAATGTCGTAAGCTACATATAAACGCAAGAGCTCTTTGACTATTTGTCGTTGATTATCCTTGAATTCCTGTTCAGCTATCCACCGTTTGTTTTGCTCTTTCTTAGAGAATGCTTGATAAAGGGCAGTTATCGGGCTTTGTAAAACATCAATTCCGGTAACTTGTCTGGTTTCACGCATGGCAAGCGCCTCGCGTTCCTCCTTGATCTGCTCAAGTGATTTCAACGGTTTAACAATAACTTCGCTTACTTCTAAAGGTTTTGCTTCGATGTAGAAAATCCTTCTAAATTGACAATTGGAGTCAGCTTTCGCGACAGCATTAACAACAGGGTAATTTTTAACTGAGATCGAAACAGTATCGCCATTTGAAACAAAGATGGAAAATTGTCCGTTCGGCTGACCAAATACACCTTGGCCGGTTCTTCGATTTACGAGTAAAAGATTGTAAAAATTCTGCGGACGTAAAGTATCGACCACCTTACCTGTAAACAAGACTTTGTCACACTTCTGTGCACTAACCCCCGGAATAAAGAGACCGAAAAACAACAAAAGAATAAAAATTCTCAAACCCATAAGTCTAAAGTAATGAAAAATGAAAAGGTATAAAACAAATATCATGCAAAATCCAGGAAAAACAAGTTAACAATTGTAATTTTTACTTGTTACATATGTAACGTGTAATAAATTTTATAAAACAAGAATTATGATTTAATTTTGCACTATGAAAAATCGGGTTGTTGTAGGGTTGTCGGGCGGTGTGGATTCAAGTGTTGCAGCATACTTGCTTTTACAGCAAGGGTATGAGGTGATTGGAATGTTTATGCGTAACTGGCATGACGAGTCCGTCACTCTATCAGATGACTGCCCGTGGATTGATGACTCGAATGACGCATTGCTTATTGCTCAGCAATTAGGGATACCGTTCCAGGTTATCGATTTAAGCGCTGAATACAAGGAGCGAATCGTAGATTACATGTTTAATGAATATGAATCCGGTAGAACTCCTAATCCCGATGTTTTGTGTAATCGAGAGATAAAGTTTGACGTGTTTCTTAAAGCTGCGCTTGAACTTGGTGCTGATTATGTAGCAACGGGTCATTACTGCAGAAGAGTAGATAACGAAGATGGCTCTGTGTCGCTTTTAGGTGGATTAGATCCGAATAAGGACCAGTCGTATTTCTTATGTCAATTAAGTCAGGATCAGATTCAGAAGGCCTTATTCCCTATTGGTCACTTACAAAAAAGTGAAGTTCGTGCGATTGCCATGGAGCAAGGCTTGGTAACAGCAGAGAAAAAAGACTCTCAAGGATTGTGTTTCGTAGGGAAAATAAGTTTGCCCGTTTTTTTACAGCAAAAATTAAAAGCCAAAGAAGGAAAGGTTATTGAGGTGCGTAATTCGCTTCCTCAGTTCGATAATTATGCCAACATGTCAAAGACTGTCGACAATCTGCATGAACTAAGTAGGCCGTTTATTTATACCGAAGATGACGGAATTCAGGTTGCTACACATCAAGGGGCGCACTTTTACACGATAGGACAGCGAAAAGGCTTGAATATCGGAGGTAGGCCAATGCCATCTTTTGTTATAGGAGTGGATACGGAGAAGAATATCGTGTATTCTGGTCAGACTGAAGATCATCCGGGTCTAAATCGTTTCGTGTTGAAGATTGATAATAAAGATGTTCACTGGATTAACTTAAAGTATAGCTTAAGTATTAATGAGCAACTATCTTGTTTTGTTAGGATTAGGTATCGACAACAGCTTAAGGAGGCATTGTTAGTTCAGAAAGAGGAAGGTTTGTATATTTTGTTCAATGAACCACAAAAAGGTATTACACCAGGTCAGTTTGCTGCTTGGTATCTTGAAGGTGAATTACTGGGGTCTGGGGTTATTAATGCTTAGGCCTGTATGAGCTGAAAGTACCGTCTTTTAAGAAAACTATGATCCTGTCTATTTGATCGTTATCAAATGTGTTGATTCCGTCATTGTTGGCAACCTGTGTATCTTGAGCTTTCTCTTGTGACACTCTATCCTGTTTATTCTCTATGATTGTGCCTGTTAATAGCCAATGCGCATTAACTCTTGGGAAATTGAGTACAACTTTTTCCAGAAAATCAAGTGATGGCTTGTTCCTTCCTGAGAGAACATGACTGATATTAGAACGTTGCACTCCTATTTTATCTGCAAATTCAGAGGGCGTTAAATTGTGCATTTTTAATATTGTGAGTAAACGCTCTTTAATTGACATTTGTAAATTATTGATATTTATACAAATGTAAACAAATGAATTAACAAGTAAACTTTTAACCACAAAAAAAGGGGTGAACACCCCTAATTTATCTTTAGTTACTTGATTACTAGTTAAGTATAACTGTATGAAAAATAGATTTACTTTGAACATCTTTGATCTGAGATGCATGTTTAATTGAATCCATCAATTTAGCCACCTCAAAAACACTCATTTTGCTTTTAGTGCCAAGTGCTTTATGTTCTGAAAGCTTGTATTCTGCGAGTTTAAGTGAATTGTTGATCATAATTCTAAATTTAAAGTTCGTTTTCATTTTAAGTTACAGAAGCCGTGTACGGACCTCTTTTCCTTTTGTTTCAAAAAACTAATAAATAATTCAGATTTGTTTACTTCAAATTCAATGAATGGAGCATTTTATTCAGTGTAATCACTTAAAAAGAAATAAGTTAGCGTAATTATTTGTTGTGTAGATAAATAAACTACTTTTTAATCAATGGGCGTAGTAATGATTCTAGACCGTTGACTTTGATTTCGTACATGAGCTGTAATTGCTTACCAATTTTACTTTCAGGGAAACCGTTTTTATTCATCCAAACCAAATAAGGTTCTGGTAGGTTCACAAGTAGTGAGCCTTTAAACTTTCCAAAGGGCATGATTGTGTTTGCTAATTTGACCAGCTCTTCCCTATTTGCGTTGTTCATGAATTAATGAGCTTCAGGAATTCTGTTGAGTGTTTCGAGAAGATAATCCCAGAATTTTTGCACGGAAGAAATTTGAACCTTTTCGTCAGGCGAATGAGCAGCGCGAATATTTGGTCCGAATGAGATCATATCAACTCCAGGAAGGTGTTGAAGCAATATTCCGCATTCCAAACCAGCATGACACGCTTTGACGTTGGGTTCTTCGTGATACATTTCACGATAAAGATCTGACATGATCGCTAAAATCTTAGAATCAGGATTTGGTTTCCAACCTGGGTATTCTCCACTTTGAACAACACTACAGCCCATCAATTCAAAGGCTGAGCGTATAGCATTTGCCACGTCGTCTTTTGAGCTTTCGACACTGCTTCGTTGAAGTGACTGGGTCGTGAATTTACCATCCTTAATAATAACACGAGCTAGGCTGCTGGATGCTTCGACAAGTCCTTCAATATCCGGTGACATGCGATAAACACCATTATGAACGGCGTAAAGTGTATTTAGGATTTTGATTAAATCTGCATCCGAAACCGGGTTGGAATTTAGTGTTGTTTCATTGGCGACTATAACAAGGTTCGGTTCAATTGCGTTGTATTCATTTTGAAAAACACCCAGAAGTTTTTCTATTTCATTGAAAATCTCTTTTTTGTTGTCTTTATGTACTGCAATATGCGCTACAGCCTCTCTCGGTATAGCATTTCGCAAGCTTCCACCGTCAAAATCTATGAGTTGGATTTCGTACAAAGAAATTAAATGATAGATAATTCTTGTCATCCATTTGTTAGAATTCCCTCTGCCCTTGTCAATATCCATACCTGAGTGCCCGCCCAACAATCCTTTAACTTCAATTTTAATCACTTCAAAATCTTGATTTAAAGATGATTGCGTGTAGCTATATGAAGTATTAGTATCTATCCCACCTGCACAACCAATGGACAACTCATCGTCGTCTTCTGTGTCTAAATTGAGTAATATTTTACCGGAAAAATTGGATCCTTCAAGCTTCATCGCTCCAGTCATCCCCGTCTCTTCATCTATTGTAAACATAGCTTCAAGAGCTGGGTGAGGAATATCTGTTGATGACAACAAGGCCATAATTGCAGCAACACCAATACCATTGTCGGCTCCTAATGTTGTACCATTTGCTTTAACCCAATCTCCGTCAACCAACATTTCTATTCCCTGTTCATCAAAGTTGAATGGAGTATCATTGTTTTTTTGATGCACCATGTCCAGGTGGGATTGTAAAATGACGGTTTCCCTATTTTCCATTCCCGTGGTTGCCGGTTTTTTGATAATGACGTTTTTGATTGCATCTGTTTTTGTTTCAAGATTCAGACTTTTACCGAAGTCAAGCATAAACTGAATCACTCGCTCCTCTTTTTTTGAAGGTCGCGGAACAGCGTTCAAATCTGCAAAATGGTTCCACAATACTGTTGGAGAAAGGTCTCTAACTGTCATTTTTTATTTTTCTTAAATTCTACAATTCTTTCTAGGTACAAATTTTCAACTTTTGTTCTAGCCCAAGGCGTTTTGCGCAAAAATTTCAAACTGCTTTTAATACTTGGGTCGTTTAAAAAGCAATTTATAGGCACTAAATACCCCATATGCTCCCAGCCGATCTCTTCAACCAGTTCATTGAGCATTCTTTCTAATGTAATTCCGTGTAAGGGATCCATTTAAACCAACTTTCTGTATTTAATACGTTTTGGTCCCGAATCTCCAAGTCGCTTCTTTCTGTTCTCTTCATACTCGGAATAAGTCCCTTCGAACCAGTAAACTTTGGAATCACCCTCGAAGGCAAGGATGTGCGTACAGATTCTGTCAAGAAACCACCTATCGTGAGATATTACCACAGCACAACCCGCAAAATTCTGGATACCTTCTTCGAGTGCACGAAGGGTGTTAATGTCGATGTCATTGGTTGGCTCATCCAGAAGCAGAACGTTAGCTTCGGTTTTCAACGTCATTGCCAAATGCAATCGGTTTCTTTCACCACCAGAAAGGATTCCTACTTTTTTATTTTGATCAGCTCCGTTAAAATTGAATTTTGAAAGGTAAGCTCTTGAGTTGATCTTTTGATCACCAACTTCCACATATTCCAATCCGTTTGAAACAACTTCAAAAACCGTTTTCTCAGGATGAATATCCTTGTGTGTTTGATCAACATAGCCGATCTTTACGGTTTCTCCAACTAAAAATTCACCCGAATCAGGCTCCAATTCATCCATGATCATTTTGAAAATGGTAGTCTTACCTGCTCCATTTGGACCGATAATACCTACAATTCCAGCCGGAGGAAGATTAAAGTTTAAATCATCATAAAGTAGTTTATCACCAAAAGATTTAGCAACGTGTACGGCTTCAATAACATTGTTGCCTAAACGCGGGCCGTTTGGAATTGGTATCTCTAGCAAGGCTTCTTTGTCCTTAATGTCTTCAGCCAACATTTTATCGTAATTGGCAATACGAGCTTTATTTTTCGCATGTCGCCCCTTTGGGTTCATCCTAACCCACTCCAACTCTCGTGCGAGCATTTTTTGGCGTTTGGACTCAGACTTTTCTTCCTCTTTGAGACGTTTTCCTTTTTGTTCAAGCCAAGAGGTGTAATTCCCTTTCCATGGAATACCCTCTCCCCTGTCTAATTCCAAAATCCATCCAGCAACGTTATCCAAGAAGTAACGGTCGTGTGTTACCGCGATAACTGTTCCTGCATATTGTTGTAAATGTTGCTCAAGCCATTCGATCGATTCTGCATCAAGGTGGTTAGTTGGCTCATCCAATAATAATACGTCAGGATTTTGGATCAAAAGTCTACATAGTGCCACTCTTCTTTTTTCTCCCCCTGAAAGGGTCGATATCAATTGGTCTTCAGGTGGACAACGTAAGGCATCCATAGCGCGTTCTAACTTTGAATCAAGTTCCCATGCGTCGAGGGCATCAATTTTATCTTGTATTTTACCTTGGCGAGCGATTAATTGGTCCATTTTATCAGGATCATTGAGCACTTCCTCGTCCATAAAGGCGTTATTAATTTCTTCGTATTCTTTGAGCACTTCAACAGTTTCATGCGCTCCTTCCATTACAATATCCTTTACAGTTTTATTTGGATCCAGGTCTGGTTCCTGAGAAAGGTAACCTACTGAATACCCAGGTGAAAATACTACTTCGCCCTGATAGGACTTGTCTAAGCCGGCAATAATCTTCATCACTGTCGATTTTCCGGCTCCGTTCAAACCGATGATCCCGATCTTTGCTCCATAAAAGAAAGACAGGTAAATATCTTTAATAATTTGTTTCCCCTGAGGTGTGTTTTTTGAAACACCTACCATTGAAAAAATGATCTTTTTATCGTCTGACATGTTTGTTTTATTATTTTCTCAAAGTTAATAAAGCTAACAAGAAAACCGAGTGATTTTTAGACATAAAAAAAGGACCCATTTGGATCCTTTTGTATACATATGCCTTAAGTATTTTTTATCGAATTGTTGTCGCGATGATCATGGCAAAAACGATCATTACAATATATAAACCAATCATTACGATGGTCATTATCCCGATAAACTTGAACAGCGACTTTAGATTCTGGAATCCTAGGTCGAGGTCTTGCTGACTTTCACCTGTCACACCTCTCTTTGCTTTTCGAGCAAATTGATATAAGTAATAAGCCGGGAAAAAGTTTATTGCTCCCAGTACAAGATAAATTATTGAAAATAAACCCATGGGTGGAGCTCCTGGCAGTCCTGTGAATGCTGAGCCAATGGATAGAACAAAAAGACCGGCAATAATCATGAATCCAATTGAAATAAATCCCATAATTGCCAAGAAATTTGCCCATTTTGCAGCAAATAAAATATAGTGTTTTGCTTCATTTCCTACAACAAGTCCGTTGTTAGAAAAGTTTGTATCGATAGTTTCCATTTTAAAAATATTATTGGTTAATCAAGAAGTTCAGAGTTGCCGCTTAAGCCATTAGCTTTAGTAGTAACTTTTAATTTTTCTTTGAATTCGTGAATCTTTACCCAAAAAATAATGAACAAGATCAAATTTGCTAGTCCTGCCAGAACCCCTAATACGGGTATAATTGAGCAAAGACCTAAAATTGGCAGTGCTAGGCCGATTCCGCGAGCGTAATCTCCAGGTTGAGGGGCACCCCTAGATACAAATTCCGTCTTGATCGAATCAGAAATTTTGGGATATAAAATGAATGGGTAAATAATGTTAAATAAAGGTATAAACATAAGCCAAACATTCGAGGGTTCCACTTGTCGGTTAGATGGCGTAACTTCCTTCAGGGCATTTTGAAGCGTAAGTAAATAAAATACGGCTATTGTAACGGAAACGGCCAGAGCGATAAAAATCACCACAAACCCTGCTGCTAATAATTGTTGTTCCATAATATTGACATAAAAAAACCTCCCGAAGGAGGTTTTGTAAACGAATTACGTGTTGATTATTTCAAGTGCTTAGCGTTCAACCAGTACAATACAACAAATACTGCAGGGAAAATTGAACCAATCATCAAAGCAGTGTTCATAACACCTTCGATCATTGCAGAACTTCCAGTTTGCATTAAGCTAGAAAATTCATCAGACCCTTCAATTCCGTCCATTACCGGCGCAGTCAAAGAAGCAATATATCCTTTGATTACTACCCACATCAAAACGATGCTCAATACTTCAGCAGCAGTCCAAATGTATAATCCCATTTTTTTCAATTTCCACATTTGCAAAGCACCGTATAGTGTACCTAAATTCAAAAGTAAAACAACCCAGTAGTAATAACCAGCATATTCAGTTAATCC
>JBFHIN010000038.1:0-10494 GCA_041596415.1 Crocinitomicaceae bacterium
CCAGCAATATGCATGGTGCCTACAATGTGGTAGCGGCATGTGACACCAATGAGAAGATTACCAATACCTTGGCGAGGGTAAACGACCGGAAGATTATTCTTCCTAATATCCCCGAATTTTTATTGAAACTTAGATTTGGAGAGATGGCATCTATCTTAATAGAAAGTATGAACGCAAGCAACGAAAAGTTATTACGTGACGGATTTGCATTTAATTACAAAACAATCGAAGAGGCGTTGAACCAACTCTTCGATAAGTAATTACAGCAGATCGTTGGCAAGGTTCGCTAATTCGGAACGTTCTCCTTTTTCTAGTTTGACATGGGCAAATAATTCCTGTCCTTTTAATCGATCGATCAAATAGGCAAGTCCATTACTATTTTCATCCAAATACGGCGTATCGATTTGATGCACATCACCGGCGAACACGATTTTTGTATTTTCTCCGGCACGTGTGATGATGGTTTTCACTTCGTGCGGCGTAAGGTTTTGTGCCTCGTCAACAATAAAAATGATGTTAGATAAACTACGACCTCGAATAAATGCCAGAGGGGTAATAACGATCTTTCCGGAAGACTCCATTTCAAGAATGGACTTGTGTTTCTTTTCGTTCTCACCAAATTGGGCTTTTATGAATTTTAGATTATCCCAAAGTGGTTCCATGTATGGTCCTATTTTATCGGCTGCATCTCCGGGAAGAAAACCAATATCTTTGTTGGAGAGCGGAATAATTGGTCGCGCCAGAATAATCTGATGGAAGTTTTTACTTTGTTCAAGTGCTGAGGCTAGTGCTAGTAAGGTTTTTCCCGTTCCTGCAACACCTTGTAAGGCTACCAGTTTTACGTGAGGATTCATAAGTGCATTCAAGGCAAATGCTTGTTCGGCGTTTTTTGGTTTGATACCGTAAACATATTCCTTTTCGATGCGCTCAATTTGATCGTTCAAGTGATTATAGAAAGCAAGAGATGACGATTTCCCATTTCTAAGAATGTAATAACCGTTGTTCATCTTTTTTGAACCTAGTACACCGTCTTCTTCAATTTTTCCGGCCGTAAATATGCGTCGTATTACTTCCGGATCCACATTGTCAATGGTGTAAGCTGCCGATTCATCCAAATGTTCGTTATCTACCTTACCTGTTTCATAATCCTCAGCTATTATACCTAAAGCCTTGGCTTTTATGCGAAGGTTGATATCCTTGGTGACCAAAACGACGTCTTTAACCGTTTCAGTTTCCTTGAGAAATAAGGCTGCATTTATGATCTTATGGTCGTTTTTTCCCACAGAATAGACGTATTCAGCGTTGATCTCTCTTGGATTGTTTTCGAGCACAACTTTGAATTTCCCCAGTTCATTACCTAAAGATATCCACTCCTGTAAACTAGAAGTAGCGGATAATTTATCAATGAACCGAATCACTTCTCGAGCCGAGAAATTCTTGGTGTCATTGCCGATCTTAAATTTGTCAAGTTCTTCCAATACGGTTATCGGAATGGCAACATTATGATTTTTGAAGTTAACGATTGCACTGAAGTCATGTAGTAAAACTGATGTGTCGAGAACGAAGATCTTTTGCTTTTTGGCCATAGTGAGATTTTTCTTCAATATAACCTTAAAAAAGGAAATTTATAAGCTAAGTCGTAACGGAGTTATCTACAAAATAATGTTAGTGGATCAAGAATAGTTCAATTTAAAAGAATCGGTTGCGACTAATTATTCTGTCTACCGGGATATAAATAGAACCAAAAATCTCGTGTTTACTGATGGAGTCCAAACTAAAATCAATTTTAGTCCCATTTTCAGTCCAATGACCGTTGTTGTATGCGTGATTTTCTGTTTTCGGCGTGAACTCACCACTGTGAAAAATATAATAGTTTCCTTTGGTTTTCATTTTGAGTGGTGGTGAGAACAAAAAGTGAAAATAATCCTCCTGCTGTCTAAGTATACCTTTGGACAATAAACGATTGATCAAACGCCTTCCTTTTTCATTGACAGAAAACAGCACTGAAAAACCTGGAACTTTAACGTCTTTGGTGTGTTCAACTTCCGTTATATTGAAATCTTCATCGAGTTCGGAAACAATATACTTTTCTTTCACGATTTGATATCCACCTTGACGCATGGATAGATCTCCTTCCCAAGCATCAAGAAATTCAGCTGTAGGGAAACTCACTTTTCGACCTAATTTCACTAACCATTTATAGATAGGGTCGGTCGGATCCTTTCTAAGTTTTGAAATATCAAGATGGACATTCAGCATTTTACTTGTATATTCTCCGGAACGAAGGTTTAATCCTTCTTTTTTCATACTGATGTTCAACGGTTTTTTATTTCGAATATATGCTAATAGACTAAAACTGATCGAGTCACTATCGTGCGCGAAAATCGCTGTTTCTACACCATTTTCAAGCAATTTACTCCAGTTAGAATAAATTACTAGCTTTTCATTCTTGAATTGTTTTTCACGAAGAAACGCCCGCCAACTGGGAGCAATATCTTTGTATTGCGCCTTTACAACGCGCTGTAACGTTTTTTCGAAATTAGCTCCTTTATAGATAAAAAGATAATCAGATGAGTATGCCAGATAGCCGTGCTCCTTTTCGTAAGTATACACTTTTTGGTTATCGATCAGAGTATCAGAAATGTCCATGAATTTTTTCAAGCGTTCAATGCCTTGAAAAATCTTAGAACTATCACTTACATGTACGAGTGCGCCCCATGAACCGGTTTCATTGGCAAAGAAATAGGTTGGCTGCTGTACATTGAGGCCGTAAAGTTTAGCCTGGCTCAGAATGAACTCGTAAGAGAACATATCTCTGAAAGGAATCTTGTGGTAAAAAAGCATACCGCTTGTTTCTCGAGCTACATCGAGAATGTATGCACGACCAATAAAATCTGCTTCAGGTAAGCGGTCTTCAATTCGTGGTGGATCCTTCTTTTTGAAAATGTAAGGACGAAGTACTAAAAACGCTCCTAAAGCCGCCGACAATAAGAAAATCAGTGTTATTTTCTTAAACATGTACTATTTGGATATAACGTAAATGCTATTGAGAAGATCCAACAAGTATTTACCTGAATTTTCGTATTCCCCTTCAAACTTATAAACCAGTTGGAATTCGGTTTTCTCACGTGTTGTTTTACTCGTGGTAAGTTCCATAATACCTGTTTTACCGCGCATGGCATCCAGAATCTCATTTTGTTCAGGACGGAAGAAATCTCTTGGGAAACGATCGATTGCCTGCGCCCAATTGATGTGTCCGTACATGAAGCCACTTTTTCTCACTTTCTTAGCAGTTTTTCTGCTGATAGCCAATTTACCGTAGCCTGAAGAATAATTTTTAGCAAGATTCTCATCATTAGTGAAGATGAATAATCCGTTTTTATTGATCATATACAAGGGTGCAGATTCTAAAATCGCCTCTTTATATACCCAATAATCACCCATGTTTTGGAAACGGGACGTAAGTCTAGAAAGGTGGCGCAATACTTTTTGAGGAATATCACCTCGATCAGTAGTGAATCCTAAAGTAAAGATCGGCATATCTTCTTCAGCCTCGACTTCACGTTCAATATATTCAAACGTCTCTTCGTCGTAGGAGAATTCTATTTTTGTAGTTTTAATCTTCTGTATTCCGTTAAAAGTACCGAACATAGAACCCTTATAGGTGCCAAAAAGAGCGTCTTTATTCACAAATTCATTAAGCAACTCAATGGTTAGCACATTGGCCGAGATCTGCGGATTTTTCTCGTCTGTCAAAATAGGCATGATAACCTTGTAAGCTTGTTCGTACGCTTCTCTTAAATTTACATTGTAATTGAAGAAGGCAGTGTTGTCTTTGTGGATATATTTCAGTACATTTTTATCAAATTTGGAGTCGTTCATTTTTTGGTAGATCGACCCAAGTGCCTCACCGTAATGGGCCTCCATATTAAATTCCACCGAATTTTCTTTGAGCAGCAAATCTCCGAGTAAAACGTTTCCGGAGTACAGCTCACGTATGTCCTTGTACAACGACGGAAATACAGTTTGAATATACCATAGACCACGGGCTTTTTGCACATTGCGGGAATTATCTAAATAGAATATACCTTCGGATGTATGGGTTAACTGTTGAGCAAAGCGTTTATCGAAATTGACAAGGTTCACATTATCAACTAGTAATTCATCGAAAACATTGCGCAAGTATTTCGCCTGAATAACCATTTGGACACTGTCTCTTAATTCGTAGTAGTTCTTTTCGTTGATGTTTTCGTCAAATGAATATTGAAAGGAATCAAATCCTTCCATGGTGTCATTTTGATTCATTTCATTATCGTAAATTCCTTCATCTATTCCTTCTTCCATGAAATCGTACATATACCACGGATTCTCATTTCCACGCGCGTACCAGATAGAATCTGTAATTTGATCTACAATTTCCATTGTGGGCTCCACTCTTACCAAAATGGCAGAATTTCCTTTAATGATCAGATTGTTAAAGTAAGATCCGTAAAACTCGACTCCTGGATAGTTGGAAGCCATACGTTCGAAATCATCGAAAACTACAAAAAGTTGATCTTTGTTTTTAATTCCGAAGGTAAACCCTGATAGTTCATAATTATCGGTACGTCCATAAAAAACGTTTAGTTTTTGATCGAAATCTATGCCCGAATCTTTGAGCGTTTTTCCCGAGGTTGATCCGTCAAAAAGTTCCTGTTGTACTTCTTCCATGAATTCATATTTCACCAGATCATCCATGGAGATCTTTTGAAGAAGTGTAATATTGTTAATGCTGAAAACAGTAACAGCGTCTTTTGGTATAAGGTGCTCAGATTGTTGAGCCAAAAGCTTTGTACTTAGAAAAATGCAGATTGTAATAAGTAAACACTGCTGGATAGGTTTGAAATACTTCATTGCTTAAGTTAAACTAATGCGAAAATACGAAAAATTAAAGTCTAATTCTTCAAGGGACTCAGATAGATCGTGTTTTCGAGCAGATTGTAATTTTGCGTCAATGCATAAGGATTGGTACGCATCATCACGGCCATTTTGTTTTTAGAAATTTGAGCATTTGGATTTTCGCATTTCTCAACCATTCGTTCAAAGCGTGTGATAGAAGTGTAGCTTCCTTGTTTTAAGGATTCGATCTCGTCGGCTTTGAGTTCCTTAGTCTTTTTTATGGTGATATCCGGTATGGATCGTATCAATTTTTGTCCGTCCCAACTCATCCAGTTATGATCCAGTTCGCTTGAAGACTTTTCCTTGGTTTCTTCTTGAACTACTTCTTTGATAGCGTTTTGGAGAGCACTTAAAGAAGTGAATTCGCAAGACATTTTGAAGATGAAATCATTGAAATCTGTACTGATAGAAACATTGGAAACACCGTTTTTTTCCTCTAGTTTTTTTCCGAAGGCGTAGATACGCTGAGAAATTTCGTCTTTCGAAGGCACTTTTTTACCTTCCAAGCTGTCCAAGGCCAAAATTGAATTGATCTTTAATTTGCTTGAGCTCAAGTTAACGGTATATTTAAGCATCCCCGAACCATCGTTTTTAATCGTGATATCATCAATTATTTCGATACATGACGTAAGACCGAAAACAAGAATAAAACCAAATAAAGCCAGAAATCTCATAGTACAAAATTAGCACAATTCGTTGTCAAAAATGATACCACAATCAAGAATTAGAATTTATTAGCGTTTTGCGTCCCTACAGGAGCCTAAGTGGGCAAGAGATAAAAAGTATTTTGTCTATATTTGCACAAAATGTTAGCAATGTCGGAAAATTCACGCGTTTCAACAAACAAAGCACCAAAGCCGGTAGGCTTGTATCCTCATGCACGTAAAGTGGGAGAACTTTTGTTTCTGTCAGGTGTAGGTCCTCGTGTGGCCGGTTCTGATGCCACAGATTCTGCTGTTCCAGGGTTGGAATTGGATAAGAACGGTAATTTTATTCAGTTCGATTTTGAGGCACAGTGCAGAAGTGTTTTTGATAACGTGAGAGTCATTCTGGAAGAATCTGGTTCAAGTTGGGAGAATTTGGTTGACGTAACGGTGTTTTTAGTGAACATGAAAAGAGATTTCCATACCTATAATCGTATCTATGCCGAATATTTCAAGGATAATCTTCCCTGTCGTACTACGGTAGAAATCAACGCTCTACCTACGCCTATTGCTATTGAGTTAAAATGTATTGCAACACTTAAATAACTATGATTACATTTATTATTCGTTGTCTTGTAGCAGCGCTCGTTTTAGGTTTTAACGTTTATTTATTTGCTATTGGATCTTGGGGATGGGGAATCTCGATGATCTTTATTTCGGCGATTGTTGTTCTTTCTTTCTTTAGAAATGAAAATATGATCCTGGCGCTTAATCAAATGCGACTAGGAAACACCGATAAAGCTAAAAAATACATTAATCGTATTACGCATCCTCAGTTTTTACCAAGAAAGCAGCACGCATACGTATTGTTTCTTCAAGCGGTGATGAATACCCAAGATTTCGGGTTCAATAAAACTGAAACGTATCTTCGTAAGGCAATTGGTCTTGGTCTAAGGACTTCACAAGATAAGGCGGTTGCGAGAATGCACTTGGCAGGTATATGCGTTCAAACAGGCAGAAAAGCTGAAGCAGAAAAGTTATTGGCAGAAGCAAAGAAAATGGATACTTCGGGAATGTTGCGTGATCAGATCAATATGATGCAGCAGCAAATGAAGATGGCGCCTTCTAAAAATCAGATGCGCATGGCGCAAATGATGGGCGGCCGCAAAAAAATGCCTCGTTCACGTTAGTGGATCAGCTAGGTAAATACAAAAAATCGTATGCTTCACACTGGCCCGACTATGAACTCATAGATGCCGGCGGTGGAAAAAAACTGGAACGCTGGGGTGAAGTTATAACTATTCGTCCTGAAGTTCAGGCATATTTTCGCTCAGAATATTCTTTTAAAGAGTGGGAAAATCTGGCTCATTGGGAATTTGTTCCTTCCAAAGGTCAATCGGGGACTTGGAAAAAATTGAAGCCAGAGGCATTGGAAAAATGGTCGATCGCATATGACGATTTGCGTTTTAACCTTGCGCTTACACAATTCAAACATGTGGGTCTTTTTCAAGAACAGAATATCAATTGGAAGTTCATTCATGAAAACTTGAAAACAGGAGACCGATTCTTAAATCTTTTTGCATACACAGGAGCTGCTTCTATTGTTGCAAAGTCGACAGGGGCGGAAGTGATACACGTTGATTCTGTGAGACAATTGGTTTCGTGGGCGAAGGAAAATATGGAGCTGAATGCCCTTGATGATATACGTTGGGTGGTAGAAGACGCATTGCTGTTTGCGGGAAGGGAGCAAAAACGCAACAGAAAGTACAAGGGAATAATTATGGATCCACCGGCATGGGGAATAGGGGCCAAAAAAGAAAAATGGAAACTCAAGGATAAATTACCGGAATTGTTGAATACGGCTTCGGAACTTCTACAAGCCGACGGTTTTTTGATTCTTAATACTTATTCGCCAACAATATCGTTGAAGGAAATACAAGAACTGGCGCAAAAATATTTTCCGGCAAGAGAGTTGGAATTGACTGAATTGTGGATGAAGAGTACTACAGGCAAGGAGTTGTACTATGGTAATTTACTTCGCGTCTTAGGAATAAAAAGCTAGAATTTTATCTGCCAGAACTTCACTTAATTTGTAATGACTTTCATTGGTCCATCCACCAACATGTGGCGTAAGTATGACATTTTTTGCTTGGATCAAATATTCAAAAGCTTCCGGTAATTCCTGCTGATGAAAGGACTCGAAAGTAGCATTTTCATATTCGAGAACATCAAGTCCTGCACCCAACACCTTGTTTCCTTTCATTGCCTCGACCAACGCTTCTATAGAAACTATTTTCCCGCGCGATAGATTTAGCAGATAGAAAGGTTTACTTACATTATCAAAAAAATCTTGATCGGCAAAATAAATGGTTTCTTCATTTTGAGGGATGTGAAAGCTAATGACGTCCGATTTTTCCATAAGCTCTTCTAATGAACATTCAATAACGCGCTGATCACCAAAGTTCTTTTTATACTTGTCGTAAGCATAGATCTGTACATCAAAACCAGCTAGTTTTTTAGCAAAGGCTTCACCGTTGTTTCCGAAGCCGATAATGCCAACATTTTTACCGTCCAGTTCAATGCCGCGATTTCCTTCTCGATTCCATATACCATTGCGTACCTCCTGATCTGCCTGATTCAGTTTGTTGAGGATATTAAGCAGCATCCCAAGGGCATGTTCAGCAACAGCGTTTCTGTTTCCCTCTGGAGCATTGAATAAACGAATGCCTCTCTTATGACAATAATCGACATCAATATTTTCCATCCCCGCGCCTGATCGTGCAATGAATTCAAGATGCTTCGCTGCATCCAATACTTCGACGTCCATTGGTATTCGAGAGCGGATCACCACCCCAAAAGCATTTTCTATTTCTTTTTTAAGTTCACCTTGGGTACTTTGTGTGGCGTCAACACAATTAAAACCGGCAATTTCTAGCCTGTCCCACAAGACAGGATGCACGGTATCTATAAATAAGACCGTTTTCATTGGATGTCAATTTCAGTTATAATTGGTACATAAGCATACCCACCGTAAAATAGATGAATAAGCCCAAAACATCATTCAATGTGGTCACGAAGGGACCTGTCGCCAATGCAGGATCTACTTTGTAACGATCCAACAAGAGCGGAATCAATGTCCCAAAAATGGCCGCAAAGATGATAACTACAAATAAAGAAATACTTACGACAATTCCAAGTGTAGCGTTTTCAAAGACAGTAGCGATACCGTAAATTAAACCTGCAAGAAACAAGCCGTTCACTAATGCAACCAGTGCTTCTTTGGAAATTTTAGAAAAGATGGACCCGAATTGACTGTGTCCTTTTGCCAAAGACTGAACAACGATAGCGGAGGATTGTACACCCACATTTCCACCCATTGCAGTGATAAGTGGGATAAAAAATGCCAATGCAGGAACTTGTGTGATCCCTGTTTCAAAACCTGAAATTACTTGGGCCCCAAGAATACCACCCAACATACCGATCAGTAACCAAGGTAAACGTGCTCTTGAAATGCGCCAAACGTTGGCATTACTTTCAATTTTCTCCGAGATACCTGAAGCTAGCTGGAAATCTTTGTCAGCCTCTTCCTTGATGATATCAACAACATCATCGAGGGTGATGCGTCCCACTAGTTTGTTTTGCAGATCAACCACAGGTACCGATACAAGGTCATACTTTTCCATTACGCGCGCCACCTGCTCACTGCTATCACTTGTTTTAACGGATATAATATTTTTACCTTGATAAAGATCAATGATCTTTGTTTTAGGACTTGCGAATAGTAGTCGTTTCAGCGACAACACACCTACAAGTTTATTAAGATCGTCGACTACATAAATCGTATATACTTTTTCAACGTCTTCGGCTTGTCTTCTTAATTCTACAATGCAACGATTTACCGGCCAATCCAACTTAGCCTGGATAAATTCCTTTTGCATTAATCCACCCGCTGAATCTTCGTCGTAATTTAAAAGGTCGACAATGTCCTCAGCGGCCTCATCATCCTCCATGTGGGAAATGACTTCTTGAATTTGTTCCTCGGAAAGCTCACCTAAAATGTCTGCTGCATCATCGGAATCTAGATTCTCCAACTGGTCTGCGATCTCTTTACTGGAAAGTGAGGATAAGAATCTATCCCGAACCTCTTCCTCGAGTTCCATCAACACATCCGCCTGAGCGTCTTCTTCCAATTGGAAGTATATATATTTGGCTTCTTCGTTAGATAATCGATCAAGGATTTCAGCGATATCTGCAAAATGGAGTTCTAAAATATTACCACGGATCCAGGCATCATCTTGCTCCTGAATTTTATCTCTAAGGATGTCAAGGAATTCTTTGTTCAGCTCGAATCTCATGGATTTAATTTTGGTAAAGATAATTATTAATCCGTTAAAAATTTGCCTGCTTTGGATCGACCACTTGTATATTCTATATCTTTACTCAAACTTAATAGGGATGATATGAACTACTTTTTTGCACACCTTTTAGAGGAGTTTCATCTTCCGCTTAAAAATCCCGTTCTTGTTTTCTCACTCTTGCTGTTCATTATACTGCTTTCACCCATTCTTTTAAGGAAAATAAGAATACCAGCGATTATTGGTTTGATTATTTCTGGAGTAATTATCGGTCCCCATGGAATGGGTTTGATAGGAGAAAAAACGATGGAAGCCGAAGGATCGATCAAGTTGTTCTCGACAATTGGTTTGCTTTACATTATGTTCATGGCCGGTCTTGAACTCGATATGACGGAATTTAAAAAATACTTTAAAAAAAGTGTCGTATTTGGTGCCTTGACCTTTTTAATTCCGATCTCCTTGGGTTATCCAATATGTAGATATGCGCTTGGACTTTCAGAAGTGGCCAGTTGGTTAACAGCCAGTATGTTTGCTACGCATACACTAGTTGCCTATCC
>JBFHIN010000039.1:0-10432 GCA_041596415.1 Crocinitomicaceae bacterium
TAACTTCCAAAAACATTGGAAGATGGAACTTATTCCCTAAAGCATAGGAAAAATAGCTTTTTTGATTTCTATTTACCCGTTGCGCAAGAGAATACAAACTTTCCTGATTTTCCCAATCTGTAATAGGTTCATCAATTTTCTTCTTTAAGTAATAATTGATGTAGTCTACATGATTGAAATTTGATGCAAATTCAATGTTTTTATTTCCGATTCGTTCATTATTCTCATTGATTCGATTAGCAATTTGCTTAAAAACCCCAAAGTGGATCGGGTCAAATACACGATATATAAAAACACTATGTAAGGAGATGATCAATAAAGTGCTTAGAATAAAAATATTCGTTTTGAGTTCGGTGTTAAATTTTAGAAGAGATAATAAAGGAAGAAGAAGAAAAGGCAAAATAAATAACATGACCAGATCGCGAAGTACAGGCGTATACAACAGTGACAATGTAAATCCGACAACAAACACAAGCATTCCCGCCATGACGGAAAAAGAATACTGTCGCCCCCAAATTGATCGCTTGTTGAAAAGGTAGACACCAATTAAGATTAAGCTCATGAGTAAAAACAATCGCCAAGAATCATTGAACAATTGCAACAGGAATTGAAATGGCCACAAAATACTCGGTTTGGGCAACCAACCTAATCCACCGACACTGAGATGGTATAGTGTGATATTAATATGCGGCAAAAACATTAATAGGGAAACAAGTCCACAAACGACTAGATAAATTCTATTTTTCCCATTCAAATAAAACAAAGCTGTAAAACATAAGACACCCGCAGTCAGAAAAGCAAAATAATGGGAAAGCATAGCCCCTGTTAAGGCCAAAATGAGAATTAACCAGTTTTTTAACTGAGTCTTCCCAAAACCCATGTTCAACAATTGTAACCAAGCCAATAATAGAAAAAACACACCAGAATTATATGGTCTTGAAAAGGTTGTATTGATGATAAAAAACCCTAATCCGGTGTAGAGGACTATTGTTAACAACCCCCCGGCTTTTGTAAAATACTTTATAGCGATCTTGTAAATTAAATAACTGTTGATGAAGTAAAACACCAAGCTAAGAGAACGTATTGCCCATTCAGATTCTCCGAATAATTTTAGCCAGAAATATAGAACAAACTGATAAAATCCGGGATGCATATCTCCTTTTTGCACACCCAACCGCCAAAATTCACTCCATAAATGATAGCGCGTACGATACCAGGCGCTTAATTCATCGTTTGATAATCCTTGTTCCTCAATGAAAATTACACGCAGTATGAGCCCCACAAGGAGCAATAAAATAAAAATCCTATGCTCACGAATGATCTTCATGGCTTAACCATGTAATTCTTGACGGATTTTTTCGTACAATACCATACCTGTGGCCACACCAACATTTAACGAAGCAATAGACCCCTTCATTGGAATTCTTGCTCTGATGTCTGACATATTTAATAAATCACTAGTAATTCCATTTTCTTCAGACCCCATAATTATTGCAACAGCACCTCTTAGATTAACTTCATACAAGGGCACGGAAGATTTCTCCGTACAGGCCACAATACGAAGCCCACTTTGTTGTAAGTAAAAAAGTGAATTTTTAAGATCATCCGTCTTACAAACCGGAATACGATTCAAAGCTCCTGCTGATGTCTTGACAGCATCTGGTGTCACCAATGCAGAACCTTTTGATGGAATCAAAATAGCATCAACCCCCTCACATTCAGCCGTTCTTGCAATTGCTCCGAAATTTCTTACATCTGTAATTCTGTCCAAAACAAGAACTACGGGTTTTTTACCTTGTTCCAATAATTCATCGATCAGATTTTCAATATTCGAGTATTCAACAGGCGAAACAAATGCGACCACACCCTGATGATTACCATCAGTTAATGCATCTAGCTTTTGTATAGGTACAAATTGCAAGGGATAATTCTCACCGGCAAGCGCAGACTTTAGCTCCATGAACAAGTCCTTATTCATACCTTTTTGAATAAGAATTTTATTCAATTCGCGACCCGATTTAACTGCCTCAATTACTGCCCTCACACCAAAAACAATGTCTTCAGCAACCCTTTTTCGTTCAAAACGGTTAGGCTCTCTTCTATTTTTTCTTTCCATCATGAAAATTAAATTCTACCTCTACATTATCACCTAGCGTATGTGCAACAGGACAAGCTCTTCCGGCACGAATCACTTTTTCCATTGTGTCATTATCCCAGTTATTTCCACTAAGATCGATCTCTATTTCTAGTTTGGAAATTCTTCGTGGACTACTCCCCATGATTTTAACAACTGACCCTTCTGCAAAGTCAAATGGTATGCCGTGGCTAGCACAATAAATCCCCATTATGGTCATTACACATGAAACGTAGGCTGTTGCCACAAGATCGGTCGGTGAAAACGCTTCACCTTTCCCATGATTGTCGATAGGAGCATCTGTTATGATCTTTGTACCTGAAGCGAGATGGGTGCACTCTGTTCTTAAGTCTCCCAAATACTTTATTTGCGCTGTTTTCATTTAAAATCAATGATATATGTTGTAACTTTGCAGTGCATTCAGAATAAAACACTGAATCGCCCGTAAAAGTAGTTTAATTAATAGGCATTTACAACGTATTGGCCATTAATAACGTTTCTATAAAAATATAGACCTTGTTATAATTTTGAATATTGTTCAATGGAGGAGCTAAAAATTAAAGAAGAGAATTCGATCCGAATAAAAAAACCTAAATGGTTGAGGGTTAAATTACCTACCGGAGAGAATTTTAAACGTGTAAGATCACTTGTTGACGAACACAAGTTACATACCATTTGTGAGAGTGGAAGTTGTCCGAATATGGGTGAATGTTGGGGGGAAGGAACGGCAACATTTATGATCCTTGGAAACATTTGCACTAGATCATGTGGTTTTTGCGCAGTTAAAACCGGACGCCCG
Organism: Crocinitomicaceae bacterium; assembly: GCA_041596415.1. GTDB lineage: Bacteria > Bacteroidota > Bacteroidia > Flavobacteriales_D > Crocinitomicaceae > M0103. The sequence goes on from JBFHIN010000039.1 coordinate 2,934, forward strand.
GATGCTGTTGATGAGTTTGAACCGGGAAAAGTAGCGCACAGTGTGAAAACGATGGGTATTAAACACGCAGTGATAACTTCAGTGGACAGAGACGACTTAAAAGATGGTGGAGCTAATATATGGGCACAAACCGTAAGAGCTATCAGGCAACAATCTCCGGGCACTACTTTGGAAACATTAATTCCTGACTTCATGGGGAATTGGGAGAATTTGCAGATTCTAATTGACGTAGCACCAGAAATTGTTTCACATAATTTAGAAACAGTGCGCAGACTTACCAAACAAGTAAGGATACAGGCCAAATACGATAGAAGTTTGGAAGTTTTGTTCCGACTGAAAAAAGGAGGAATGAGAACCAAATCAGGAGTAATGCTAGGTTTGGGTGAAACTGAAACTGAAGTTCTGGAAACAATGCAAGACTTAAGATCTGTAAATGTTGACATATTAACGTTAGGCCAATATCTTCAACCAACACCGAAACATTTACCTATTGTTGAGTTTATCACACCTGAGCAATTTGACAAATACAAGGAGATTGGATTGGAAATGGGATTCAAGTATGTTGAAAGCGGGCCTTTAGTACGTTCATCCTATCATGCAGAAAAGCATCTTTTTTAAGATAGACCTGTATACATTTGCCTTTTTTTAAGAGATTTTAGGATATTATAAAAATAGAAATTAATAAATTTGTAAGATTAAATTAGCGCGTTTTGCACCACCACGTAATATTTGTATGTTTTTTTTACTAATTTGGCGGTCGCGTAAAGGTTAAATTTGGAAATAATTACATTATGAGACGAAACAAAATAATCATCGGTTCAGCGGGAATCATCGCAGTTGTAGCAATTGCAGCGATTTTGCCGTGGAATTTTAATGATTCAAATGGTTTGTATTCGAAGAAAGGTCTTCCTTCTTTGGAATCGAAATCAGCTGATGATGCAAAAAAATGGTTAGATGCTCGTTATATCGATCAATCTACCGGTGAAAGAATTACTCAAGAAAAACTTGAATTAATTCATAAACAGTTATTAAAGACCCCTCGAAACAAGAGTATATCTTTCATTGAGCAAGGTCCTGATAACATTGGAGGTAGAACCAGAGCAATTCAGATTGACAGAACAAACAACAATAGACTTTGGGCTGGAGGTGTTTCCGGTGGTCTTTTTGTTTCCACGAACAAAGCAAATGTGTGGAGTCGTGTAGAATCTTACGCAGCAGCAGGTGCTTCACCTTTTATTTCAAGTATGACTCAAACTCCTGATGGAACAATTTTCGTTGCTACAGGTTCAAATGAGGAAGCATGGAACGGAAACGGTGTTTGGTACTCAACTGATTTCGGTGGGTCTTGGCAGAAAATCCCAAGTACTACAAACTGTACAGAAGTTGAGTCGTCAAATGCAGACAATTATGTTTGGTTAGCCACTTCATCAGGATTAAGAAAATGGAAACTTGGAGATGCATCACTTACAACTGTTACCGTTACTTCAGGTGGTTGTAATGCGTTGAAAGTATCTAAGGACGGTCAAGTTCTTGTTGCCGCAATGGGTGCTAACAAAACATATGTATCCACAGATGGCGGAACAAGCTGGACTGATAAATCTGGTTCAGGCGCTACCCAAGTTCCTACAGGAGCACCTAGAATTGAATATGCCATTTCTGCTACTAGAACAAATGGTAATTATACCTTATACGCGGTTAGAACATCAAGTAATTTACAAGGGATGAACGTTTCCCTAGATAATGGTAACACTTGGTCTCAATTCGTTGGAGCATCAGGTACACCAAGTAACTTGGATATCTACAGAAATCAAGGTACATATAACTCTATTGTAACTGTCGTTCCAAATAATTCTCAAAAAATATTAATCGGTGGTATCGATGTTTGGCAATGGAAGCAAACAGTTAACAATCCTCCATCAGGTGGTTTTGAAAAATTAACTGAGTGGTTTTTACCTCCATATTCACCAAAATATGCACACGCTGATAACCATGAAATGAAATGGGATGCATTGAATCGTTTGTACATTGGTAACGACGGAGGTATTGGTGTAACTAATGACTACGGTCAAACTTGGTATCCGGCTAACAGAGGTTACAATGTAACACAGTTCTATGGTATTGCTTTCGACAGAGAAGGTGCTGTTATGGGGGGTACTCAAGATAACGGTACTCTATATAACGATCACACGTTGTCAACTTTCCAAGAATTTAGAGAAGTTAATGGTGGTGACGGGTTTGAGTGTGAGATCTCTTTCTTTAACCCTCGCGTTATGTTCTCCTCAATTTATTATAATACAATTTCAAGATCAGGAGACAAGGGTGCAACTTGGAGTTCATTTGTTCCAACTTTCCCGGGTACTTATGACCCTGCCGGAACGGATGGTAGTTCATTCCACCCATTCCATACAGAATTCGTTTTAGCTGAATATTATGACTTGAATTCTAAGGATTCAGTAACATATATTCCAACTAAAAACTACGCAGCAGGAACTACATTAAGAATTCCGAGTATGGCTACTGGTGATTCAATGAACTATACTACACCGACTGCTCTTTATTTTTCTGATACATTAGTATATAACCCTGCATTGACTACCACAGATGTTTCTGTGATCAATCAGATCAATGGTCAAACAGTTTATTTAGGGAATCAACCTTGGACACCTTTTGTTACTGCATCAGGGATGAACCCTCCGATTGTTGGTGATTCACTATTAGTTGATTTCCCTTCCGGATCAGACACAGTAGTTGTTGCAAGTTTGAGTTCTTACACGCACTACTACGGTCAAAATGCTGCAACAGGAGAAACGTACAGTTTAGGAATTGATACTGTTGCATACAACATTCCTTGGGATACTTTACGTATTCAAGATCCTTTCCAATCATGGTTCCTTATGTATGTAAATGCAAATGGAGGTGAACTTTGGGGAACACGTGATGCCTTACGTCTTTCTGCTTCAAATCCAAAGTGGGTAAAGGTTATTCAAGGAATCGGTGGAGGTCTTTACAACAATATCGATATTGAATTTTCTAAGAATTTGAACAACTGTTATATCAGTGCAGGTTCTGGAATCTGGAGACTTGATGGGTTAGGCAACATTTACACGTCTGATGCTAGTTTTGCTACAAAAGCGGGTTATTCCGGAACCGGACTCACCACGCCACCATCAGCCACTACGGCAACTAAAATAACTACTATAAATTATGAAGGTATTGCAGTAAATCCAAACAACGCAAATGATCTTGTAGCATTTGCTGGATTTAGTGGAACAAATCGTAGAACGTTGAACGCTACAAACGCTACGCCAACGTTCACAGCATTGGCCACAATTTCAACTCCAGCGGTAGCAAGTTATGATGGTATCATCGACAGAAATGATCCGGATGTTATCGTAGTAGGTACATCAAGTGGTGTATTTGTTACTGAAGATGGAGGATTGACTTGGACTAACGCGTCAACAGGATTCGATGGAACACCAGTTTATGAGGTTCGTCAGTCATGGAGAACTTGGGATGAAGGAAACCGTCGTCCAGGAGAGATCTACATTGGTACGTTTGGACGTGGTATCTGGAGTTCAGCTTCGTATCTTGGAATTGGTGACTTAGATGGCGCAGGAAAAGAAGTATTCAAAACTAAATTGAAAACTTTCCCTAACCCAACAACTGATAACACTACACTAACATTTAACCTAGCAGAAGCTTCAAATGTTGTTGTAAATGTTTACAGTATCACTGGAACTTTGGTTAAAACCATTACAAGCAAAAATATGCAACCAGGATCTCAAGTATTGACTATAGATGGTTCTGACTTAAGAAATGGTACTTACATTGTTAAGTTCGTTGCAGGAAAACAAAATGAAACAGTTAAGTTCATTAAAATGTAATTTAACTTTAAGAATAAAAGAAAAGGGTCACATGTTGACCCTTTTTTTATTTAACAAATTCATGGTCTTATTGTCGCAGAAATCCTACTTTTGTAATCATTAAAAATTAAATTATGAGTACTTACGACGTAATAATTATTGGTTCTGGTCCCGGAGGATACGTTTCCGCCATCCGTTGTGCACAATTGGGAATGAAAACGGCTATCATCGAAAAATATGATACTTTAGGAGGGACTTGCCTGAATGTCGGTTGTATTCCTTCCAAGGCCTTACTTGATTCATCTGAGCACTACCATAACGCAGTTCATAATTTTTCAGAACATGGAATTTTGGTAAAAGAAGTGAAACCGGATATCCAACAAATGATCAAAAGAAAGTCTGAAGTTGTTTCTCAGACTTGTTCCGGCGTTAAATTTCTAATGGATAAGAATAAGATAGATGTTCATCATGGTATAGGTTCATTTGTGAACGCAACAACTGTAAAAGTTACCAATTCCAAAGGCGAGGAATCTCAAATCACAGGAAAAAACATTATCATAGCAACAGGTTCAAAACCGAATTATTTCCCAGGTATGGAGCCTGATAAAAAAAGAATTATTACTTCAACCGAAGCGCTCAACTTACAGGAAATTCCAAAAAGTATGTTGGTTATCGGTGGAGGTGTAATTGGTTTGGAACTTGGTTCTGTATATGCCAGATTGGGCTCCGAAATACAGGTTATCGAGTTTGCAAATTCTATTATCCCAACCATGGACGCTACACTAGGGAAAGAACTAGGAAAAGTGTTAAAGAAAGAAGGATTCAAATTCCATTTTGAGCATAGAGTACAGAAAGTTGAAAATCTTGGAGACAAAGTTTCCTTAACTGCACTGAACAAAAAAGGAGAAGAAGTTAAGTTTGAAGCAGACTATTGTCTTGTTGCAGTTGGAAGAAAACCATTCGTTGAAGGTTTAAATCTTGAGGCTGCAGGCCTTTCAGCCAATCAAAGAGGACAAATTGATGTTAATGATCATTTACAGACATCCGTTAACAACATTTACGCAATCGGAGACGTTGTGCGCGGCGCAATGTTGGCTCATAAAGCTGAAGAAGAAGGCGTATATGTTGCAGAATTAATTGCGGGACAAAAACCGCATATCAACTACAACTTGATTCCAGGCGTGGTTTACACTTGGCCGGAAGTTGCTGCTGTTGGAAAAACTGAAGAGGAACTTAAATCAGCTGGCGTTAATTATAAGTCAGGGAGCTTCCCTATCAAAGCATTAGGGAGAGCAAGAGCATCTATGGATACTGCGGGCTTAATTAAAGTCCTAGCCGATGCAAATACGGACGAAGTTTTAGGAGTTCATATGATTGCACCTCGTGCTGCAGATTTAATCATGGAAGCTGTCGTTGCGATGGAGTACAGAGCATCTGCCGAGGACATTGCCAGAATTTGTCATCCACACCCTACTTATTCAGAAGCGATGAAAGAAGCGGCTTTAGACGCCACAGAAAATCGTGCACTACACGTTTAAAACAAAATCAAATAAATAAAAAAGGCGCCTTTAATAGGCGCCTTTTTTATTATTCTCTTATGAGAACCATCTCATCTACCAAATGCTTGGCTCCGGAATATTTGTCCATGACCCATAGTACATAGCGTATATCAACAACAATGTTTCTACATCTGCTTGCATCAAACATGTAATCTGACATGGTGCTTTCCCACGTACGATCAAAATTAAGTCCCATCAAGTTCCCATTGGCATCAATAACCGGAGAACCCGAATTTCCACCCGTAGTGTGATTCGAACCTGTGAAACACACCCATAATTCACCATTTTGCGCGTAGTCACCGTAATCTTTCTTTTCGTACATTTCCAACATTCGCGGCAATAATTCAAAATCAGGGTTACCGGTATTGTATTTTGCTATGATTCCGTCAATTGTTGTGTGTTCCGTATATAACATACCATCAGCAGGTGCAGATCCCTCAAGCTGCCCATACGTAACACGTAAAGTACTGTTTGCGTCTGCCCAATGTTTATCATCTGGGAACATTTCATATTTTCCTGCCACATATGTCTTTAAAAGCGCGGTCATTTTTGCATCAAATTCCTGATACTTCGGTACTGCATTTTCTTTAAAATCCTTAAAATACACGCTGAACAACTTGAATCCTGGATCCTTCTGAACCTTAGCAATAGACTTCTTACCTTTGAACTTATCCAAGAAAGTCAAATAACGCTCTTTTGACGTCAAAATAGATTTTCCGTAAATTGCTGCAGATAGCTCAGAGAGATTTCCTGTTTCAGTCAGCAATCTATTTTCATTCATTTGTTTCAGATATTCAGCCGTTAAAAGCTCAAAGATTTTCTGATCAACATTTGCGTCATAGTTTTTAAAGAAACCTTCAGCACCAGCTTTTAATTTATCCAGCACTTCGGACAGTTGACCTTTATCCGAATAGATTTGATAATTTTTCACCAGATCATCAATACTTCTGGCCAATTTGTACAATTCAGGTCCTACATACAAATATTCTATTCCCATTGAATATTTAAATTCCCAGCTACTGCCTTCATTCACCAATTGATTCATTTGATCAACCAATGAACCGTATTTACTATTCCATTCCTCAGAGGTATTTGCCTTAGCTACATATTTTTTTTCAGCAATCACTTTCACGTTTACACCATCCAAACGTTTCAATCCATCTACCTGACCGATCCATTTTTTATAAGCGTTAGCTATACTTGCCTGCTTTGCTGAATATTTAATTCTTACCTCATCGGAAGCTCTCATTGCAGCGTCGATTACACTTAGTGACTTTTCACGCATTAAAATGCGTGCTGGTCTCTCCTTTTCGACAATGAATTTCAAATAATTTGAAACAACATGCTGTTCTGTTGTACCAGGAAAACCATATACCATTGTAAAATCACCTGCTTTTCTATTTTTAAAAGAAATCGGTAAAAAGTGTATTGGTTTATATGGAACGTTTGAAGCTGAAAAATCAGCAGGTTTGTTGTCTGTCCCAGCGTAAATTCTAAAAACAGAAAAATCACCCGTATGTCTCGGCCAGACCCAGTTATCCGTATCTCCACCAAATTTCCCGATAGAGTTTGGTGGTGTTCCCACCAAACGAACATCTTTAAAAACTTCTTTTACAATGATATAGTAATCATTACCATAGTTAAAAGGTTTTATTTCAGCTTCATAATGTGTTCCTTTTCTGGCATCTTCGATCAATTTCTCGATATTTTTTCTGACAACCATCTGGCGCTCCATCGGATTATCCTTATCCATCACCCCAAACATAACCGCTTTCGTTACGTCGTCGATACGCACCATCCTTGAAGCTGTTAAACCTGCGTTTGGTAATTCCTCATCTAAAGATTTAGCCCAAAATCCATTTTTCAAATAATCCTTTTGAAGAGAAGAATGTGATTGAATCTGGGAATAACCACAATGGTGATTAGTCAATAAGAGGCCTTTTGAAGAAACTAACTCTGCGGTACATCCTCCACCAAAGTGCATTACAGCATCTTTTAAACTAGAGTTATTGACATCATAAATATCTTTGGCACTCAATTTCATTCCTTTTGCCTTCATATCCGATTCAAAAGCAGA
>JBFHIN010000040.1:0-10191 GCA_041596415.1 Crocinitomicaceae bacterium
AATAATATCAGTCACACCTAATTTGTATTGGTTCTCGGTGTTCTGTTTATCGAGCAACTTTTTCTCTTGAAAAGATAAACTTTTGTAATTTTCTAGTTCAATTTTTTTCTGTGCAAAACGCGAAGAGTCAATTTTATAGTTTCTAATAAAACTGTCGCTCGATACAATATCATACATCCCGTATACATAGAATTTGGTAGAATCGAAATTCTCTGTTCTATTGAGATCTTTCTGTTGTTTTATTTTATCATATTTCGATTTGGGAACATCCACCTTAGTCTCCATATGTTGCGTTGTGTCGTTTTTTGATGCGATAAATTTAGCTTGAGCGTCTAAGTAGGTTAAATTAGGAAAGTTCTTTAGCTCATTTTGCTCAATTGAAGCTATAACTGATATTAATCGACTATAGATTGCCTTAATTTCAAGATCTTCAGGAAACTCTGAGTGGATATCATAAATTTGTCGAAGTGCAATTGAAACATATCCATTCAGCGATAAATTTCTAAGGAAAAGATGTAAATGAGCCGATTCACCTTCAAGTTCACTGATTTTATTTAATGTTTTAGCTGAAGAGTTGTTTTTCTTGAAAACAAGGATGTTTAGCCAAGTTTGAGCCTTCAATCTTTTCAGGTAGATTGAATTTGGATTTTCCTGTTCCAATAAGAAAATGGAGTAGAGCGCCTTACCATAATCACCATCTAGAATTTCGCATCTTACGGTTTCAAATCGGGCAATTGTAAGTATTTCATTAAATTTTTGATCACCCAACAGATTTTTCTTATCCTGCCAGTTATTAAAACTATTGATTTCAGTTAAAACGGCCTCCCTTCTTTTCTTTATATTGGGATGTGAACTTTTGGAATCGTCATAGTCTTCTTTAGCCTTGATCTCATATTTTTTTGTCGAAAATAGATTACTGGGTACATAAAAAGTACTTGTATTAAAATAATCGTTAGGAAATGCAACCTCATCAAAAGGTAAGTAGCTATACATTAAAACGTCAAATGTTTTTAGAATTTCATCCTTGCTATATCCCGCCTTATGGTAATAATTAATTGCTAACTTGTCTGCTTCAAATTCTTTGTCTTTAGCATAGTTACTCAGTTTTGATATGTAATCATTTTGACGGTAATTCTTAGTTCTCCAATCGAATGTTTCACGAACATGCTTTTTCTCGAAATGGACGATTTCATGGGCTAAAATAAAAGCCAATTGTGCTTCGCTGGTTAACTGCGCAATAAGACCTGTGGTCACGAAAATAATTCCTTGATCGGTGCTAAAGGCGTTTGGAGAAGTAGACTTAATTACATAGAAACGTAATTTCGATAGTAGTTCAGGCTTGTCCTTTAGGAGAGTTTTAGTTACGTCTAGAATATAAGTAGATATTTCGTCACCATAAGTAACCATCCCTGAGTGCAGTATTTCATCGATACCGTAATTAATGCCTTCAATGAATATTTTCTCTTTTTCTTTTGCGCTTGAATTTGATGTTTTTTTATCAATACTTTCTTCAATTTTCACATAAGTTTCCTTTGTGAAATCTACTGGGATTGAACCTTTTGATAATAATGTTTGATAATTATTAAAATCTACTTGTCCAAGAACAAACCGTGCTGGCATCCACAATAGCAGACACAACATTCCTTTGTAAATATGGCACATGTTATTTTAAATTATCGGGTATAAGACAAACCGGGATCGGTTCCATTTTATGTTTATTGGCCGAGTGGAATTTACGATAGATCGCAAGGACGGTTTTTTGGTGCGGATTTAGCAAACTTTCGTCACCCTCGTATTCCATTGCCCATTCTAATTCAGGATAAGAAGCTCCAAGTTGATCCTCATCGCATCTACCGTCTTCCCACAATCCATCAGTAGGCTTTGCTGCAAGAATCTCTGGAATAACATTCAACACTTTAGCCAATTCCTTTACTTGTGTCTTATTGACGTCAGCGATCGGACTTATATCCACACCACCATCGCCATATTTTGTGAAGAATCCCACTCCAAAATCCTCTACCTTATTTCCTGTTCCGGCAACGAGGCAACGATTGGCCTGCCCGATGGCGTAAAGTGTAGTCATTCTTAAACGAGCTCGTGAATTGGCCATCGCTAATTGATCTTCTTGCGCCTCAACAGGAACGACAGATTTAAAAGCATGAAATACATCAGTAAGATGAATTTCCATTGGGATCACGTTAGGATGAGCCTCTGCGAGTTGTTTTATTTGCTTTTGTGCGTACAAAAGTTCTTCAGATCGTTGCCTAATGGGTAAAGTGACTAAAATAGTTTTACGTCCTGTCCTGGCACAAAGTGTAGCCGTTACAGCTGAATCTATTCCTCCTGAGACCCCTACTATAAAACCATCAAGCCTGGCTTTTTCACAATAGGAATCAAGCCAGGCTGAAATAAAATCACTAATCTTTTTGTACTGCAAAGGAAAATTAAAAAAGAATTGACAATTTAAACATTAACTGTCCTTGAGTTGCTTTGTTATTAAAATACTCATCATTACCTTTTCCATTGTTTAACCCTGAATTATATAGAGTTCTTTTATCTTCTTTAAGGTTGGAGTGTAAAGGTGTAAAACCGTAGTAATAACCCAATTCAGCAACCAATGAAGTAGATCCTGTGAAGTTCCATTCGGCACCTCCAACTAATCCAACGGCACTTTTAAAGAAGAACATATCTCCTTGCGCTTTCATGTTTGTGTTATCACCTCCAGTTGGTGTTGAACCAATAATTGATTCTGGATCAAAATTGAATCCTTTATCGTTGATCTTATTTGACAATAAGAAACTGTTTCTTAAACCAAACTTACCAAAGTAACGGAAATAACCTAAAAAGTTGGTTCTGAAAAGCATCATGGTCGGAATGGTCAAGTAAGTCGCTTTTTGCGTTCTTGAGGTCAGCTGATACAATTGCTCATTGCTGAAATCACCGTAATCTCCCTTGCGAAGGATTTCGGTATCGTTATAATAATAATAGACATTATAAGATCCTGGTTTATATTTTAGGGTTTCGAAATCGAACTCTAAACCAGTACAAAATCCTACAGTTTCTGTCAATGAGAAATTTACATTTGCGCCTATGGTAAGATCGTTTCCGGCACCGTTTGAACTCATTAACTTAGTACCCATTTTTTGGAAATTCAATCCAAAACCTGTTACCAAACCAGCCTGAACCTTCTTGTCAGCAGCCTCCTGCGCAGTTATTCCTTGCGCTACTGTCATCAATAAAACAGATAAAATAATTTTTTTCATAGTAATCATTAAGCGTATCAATTAAAATTAGCTCGCAAATCCCGCGATTTGTGTAATTTTGCTGCAATAATAACGAAATATAATGACTCTTAAAAGCATTTTTATTTTCAATACGATTTTACTTTTAATGACTGCATGTTACAATAATCCATTGGATGTTGATGCGTCTAAAATTCAAGTTGGAACGAAATATATCAATATGGATTCTGTATTCGTTAATGCGGATTCGGTTTCGTTCTTAGAAGCGCACAACAGCTTCTTAAAAGAAATCAATGAAATATACTCTTATGAGTTGGGATATTGTTTAGGGATTAGAAGTATAAAGGATACGACCGTTTTTAATGGGATTAAACAATTTGTGAGTGATCCGTATATTCAAAGGGTTGAAAATGAAATTGCAAAACAATTTTCAGACCTCTCGCCCACAAGAAAGGCAATAACGGGAGCGCTGAAACGGTTGAAATATCATTTTCCGGAAGGAAAAATCCCTAATTATGTTGTATTTATGAACAGTCTTTTTTCATCAAATGCTTTTGCTACAGAAAAGGAGATTGGAATAGGGCTGGAGCGATATTTAGGGTATAAAACAAGTGTTATTCAAGAGTTACCTGCTGATCAGTTTTTTGATTGGATCAAAGAAGGTATGGATAAAAGATATTTGGAACGTGATGCGATCTGCTCTTGGGTCATGACCCATTATGTCAAAGACGTAGACGGGAATCTTGCAGAAAACATGGTGCGTTGGGGAAAAATACTATACCTCGTTAATGCAGCGTTTCCTGATGAAGATCCTTCCTTGATTATGCGATATTCTGTCGAAGATTATAAATGGGCTACTGAAAATGAATATGCACTTTGGAAATATTTGGTTGACGAAAAGCTGTTATTTAAAATTGATGAAAAAGTGAATGCCAACATGTTGAGGGAGGGACCATTCACCGTTGGATTACCGGAAAAAGGCCCCGATCGACTGGGTCAATTCATAGGCTATCGAATGATTCTGAAATACATGGAAATAAAAAAAATATCGCTGAAGGAACTCATAGAGATGCCATACACAGAGATAATTGTTGAATATGAAATTGATTGATAATGGAAGATAAAGTAGTTAAGTCGTCTGAGATTCATGTTAAGATTGGATTGAACGAAAATAATTTGCCCATCCAAATGAAATGGACTGCCGAAGATGGAAATATGAAGGATGCACCTACAAAAGCAATGATGCTTTCTCTTTGGGATCCGAAGGATAACAATACAATGAAAATAGATCTTTGGACCAAAGACATGTCGATCGAGGAAATGAAGCAATTTTTTCATCAAACCTTATTGACAATGGCAGATACCTTCGAGAAAGCAACGGGTGAACATTTGATCATGGAAGATTTACGTGATTATTGTTATCATTTTGCCGATAAAATGAAAATTTTACCTGAAGAGTAATGATGGAGGGACGACTGACCAAGATGAGGGTTCAACTGAATGAACCCATTCAATACCAGCTTCAGCTCAATGAGTTGGTTGAAATGAATGATCTTATCGGTCAAAAAATACGCTTGAGATATACAGGACAAATCATTTGTTCTAGTTGTGGGAAATCAACGAAAAAATCGTTTAGTGATGGTTTTTGCTACAATTGCTTTATAACTGCACCTGAGGCCGCAGAATGTAATATTAGACCTGAGCTATGTCGCGGACATTTGGGTGAAGGTCGTGATCCGGATTGGGAACAAATTAATCATAACGTTCCCCACATTGTGTATCTCGCGGCTTCAGATATTGTAAAAGTTGGTGTAACCCGAATTAATCAAGTCCCAATACGTTGGATAGACCAGGGGGCAAGTGAAGCAATTCGACTGGCTGAAACACCAAATAGATATGAGGCGGGAGTTTTGGAAGTGGCGCTTAAAGCATTTTTCTCCGATAAAACTAATTGGCAGCGAATGCTTAAAAACGAGGTTGATGAATCAATTGATCTGATTGAAGAAAAATGGACACTTTACGATCAGTTACCCGAGGATTTGAGGAAATTCTACTCCGAAGATGATGAGGTGGTACAACTTCATTATCCGGTTTTGGATTTTCCAACTAAGGTGAAAAGCCTCAGTTTTGATAAGACAGAAGAAGTGATCCATCGGTTGATTGGAATCAAAGGACAATATTTAATTTTTGAAGGTGGTGAGGTGCTAAATATTAGAAAGCACACCGGTTATGTAGTACAATTGGATTAATGTGATAAATGGGAAAGGACAAATTAAGAAGGTTTGAGGCGATAAAAACATACCCTAATGTATTTGAGCCTGTGATAGGGGAAACGTATTTCATGAAGGGGAAATGGCATGAAAAATATTTCAAGAACAATAACCCTATCGTTTTGGAATTGGGCTGTGGGAAAGGCGAGTATTCTGTTGGTTTAGCGAAACAATATCCGGAAAAGAATTTTATAGGCGTTGATATTAAAGGAGCAAGAATGTTTATTGGTGCAAGTGAGGCTTTGGATATGAATCTTCCTAACATCGCATTTTTGAGAACCAAAATAGATTTTATCAAGGATTGCTTTGAAGAAAATGAGGTGGACGAAATTTGGTTGACATTTTCTGATCCTCAACCTAAAAAAGAAAACAAAAGGCTTTCATCACCACCATTCGTTGAAAGATACAGAGGAATAATGAAACCTAAAGGATTGGTGCATATGAAGACTGATTCTGATCTTCTGTTCGAATACACAGACGAACAGATCAGAGCACATAACTATGAATTGGAAGAAATACGTTGGGATCTATATGGTGAATTACCTGAAAATTTGGATCAACAGACTAAGGAAATCCTACACATTAAAACGCACTACGAACAACTGTTCACTAAGCGTGGCAGTACGATAAAATACTGTAAGTTTAGAATATAAATTCAGTCATTAGGCCACTTTTAAAGTGGCCATTTTTGACTTTGAAAATTGTTGTTCAGCATAAGCTCTTGTAACTCTGAACTCAGCTTCATCTTTGGACGGTAATTCGTACATCGCTTCAATAAGAATTGCTTCGCAAATTGATCGGAGACCTCTCGCCCCTAATTTGAATTCAATAGCTTTTTCAACGACAAAATCGAGTACACCAGCATCAAATTGAATACTTACGCCATCAATATCAAATAATCGCTGGTATTGTTTGATCAATGCGTTTTTTGGCTCAGTTAAAATTCTTTTCAAACTTGCTGCATCTAAAGGCTCTAAATACGTCAATACAGGGAAACGACCGATCAATTCAGGAATTAAACCAAAAGTTTTAACGTCTGTTGGATTGATATACTTTAAAAGGCTTTCTGAATCAATGTATTCCTCTTCAACCGTTGAAAAACCAATGGTTTGACGATTGACACGGTTGGCAATTATTTTTTCAATTCCATCAAAAGCACCTCCACAAATAAAGAGAATATTCTTTGTGTCGATCTGTATCATCTTTTGCTCAGGATGTTTTCTTCCTCCTTGTGGTGGAACATTGACGATTGATCCTTCTAACAGTTTCAAAAGTGCTTGTTGCACGCCTTCACCCGATACATCTCTTGTAATAGATGGATTATCACTCTTACGAGCAATTTTGTCGATCTCATCAATGAAAACTATTCCATGTTGCGCTGCATTAACATTGTAATCAGCCGCTTGTAGCAAACGAGATAGAATACTCTCCACATCTTCACCCACATAACCAGCTTCAGTTAATACTGTGGCGTCAGCAATACAAAACGGTACGTTCAACATTTTGGCAATTGTTTTAGCCAATAATGTTTTTCCGGTTCCTGTTCTTCCAACGAGAATAACGTTTGATTTTTCAATCTCTACTTCATCTTTCGTCACAGACTGATTCAATCTTTTATAATGATTGTAAACAGCTACAGATAATACTTTTTTAGCGTCGTCTTGACCGATGATGTAGTTATCCAAATAGGATTTGATCTCAGATGGTTTTAGAACATTAACGAGATCCGTGTTCGTGGAAGTTTTATTTATGTCTTCCTCTTTGATAATTGAATGAGCCTGATTCACACAGTTTTCACAAATATGACCAGATACCCCTGCAATTAAAATTCCCACTTCAGGTCTTGATTTTCCACAAAAGGAACAACCTGTTTCTTTCTTTGACATAATATGATTTAATTAAAACCACCTTTCTTGTCAAAGGTGGTTTTTAAATTTCTAGTACAAAGTTAGGCTATTTTGGGTTGCGAGCCAATACTTCATCAACCATTCCATAATTTTTTGCTTCTTCTGCCGTCATCCAATAATCACGGTCAGAATCATCCCATACCTTTTCGTAGGTTTGCTTAGAATGGTAAGCAATGATATCATAAAGTTCTTTTTTCAACTTCTGGATCTCACGTGCAGTGATTTCAATGTCAGACGCTTGTCCTTGGGCACCTCCTAAAGGTTGGTGTATCATAACTCGTGCGTGTTTCAAGGCAGAACGCTTACCTTCAGCACCTGCGCACATTAACACTGCACCCATTGAAGCTGCCATACCTGTACAAATTGTTGCAACGTCTGGCTTAATGTATTGCATCGTATCGTAAATTCCTAAACCTGCATATACAGAACCTCCAGGAGAGTTCAAATAAATTTGTATATCTTTTTTAGCGTCAACAGATTCAAGAAACAATAACTGAGCGTTGATAATGTTCGCTACATAATCATCAATTCCGGTTCCTAAAAAGATGATACGATCCATCATCAATCTCGAGAAAACGTCCATTTGTGTCATATTCAAGGAGCGCTCTTCAATAATATAGGGTGTTAATGAAGATTCGATGTAATGTTCCATGTGCATACTGTTTATGCCCATGTGCTTGGTTGCATATTTTTTAAATTCTTTTTTATCAAACATCGTATTTTTGTTTTCTAAGTTCTTTGCTAAAGATAAAAGCAAAGTTGAACATGACAATTAAAAAAGTGCGAAAATTAGTTAATTCAACAAGACAGCCTTGGTCAGGGTGTTTTTAATTATTATTCGTTCATTTTTAATTAATTTAGCCTATGCATCCCTCTGAGGTTCGAAATAAAAGAATTTTACTTTCCCCATTGAATTGGGGATTGGGTCATGTTTCTAGATGTTTATCTCTTATAAATGAACTGTTAGCTAACGAAAACTATTTGGTTTTTGCAGGAAATGAACTCCAGATAGAAATCGTAAGCGGTTATTTTCCTGACTTACCCGTTGAGAGAATAGACGATTATCCATTCAATTTCTCAGGTAAAGGAAGTGTCAATTTCGATTTAATAAGGGGTCTTTTTGACTTACTAAAGCATCAGACCAAAGAATTAAAAACTATTAATAGATTAAAGGATAGGCACGATATAGATCTGATAATTTCTGATCACAGATATGGATGTTTTAATTCGGGCACCTCTTCAATAATTATCACTCATCAATTGAATTTACCAGTTCGTGGCTTTTGGAAAATAGGTCAACTTTTGCATCAACGACAATTGAGAAAATTCAATTGGATTTGGGTTATGGATGATGCAAATTCTACATTTGCGGGTAAATTAAGCAGAAACACAAACACATTCAAAAATCTAATTTACATTGGACCTTATTCAAGGTTTACAATAAATGATGCAGCACCTGCAAAGTCTATTGACCATCTGGTTATCGTTAGCGGTCCTGCTGTTTTTGCGCGTCAATATTTAATTATGATGCAGGAAAAACTGAAAAATATAGAAGTGAAATGGATAATACCCCAATACTTAAATGACCCATCGTTAATGCTTAGTCACGAATATTCGATTTCTAATGATTGGAAAAAGTGCGATGAGTGGATAAAGAAAGCAAAGAAAATTTATTCTAGAAGTGGTTATTCCACAATTATGGACTTACACTTTCTGAATGTACCCTCAGAATTAATCGCAACTCCGGGACAAAGCGAACAGGAATATTTAGCAGAATTATGGAATAAAGATACGTTCAGTAGTTCCTGTTCTTAAATTCTTAATAATATAAATTCCGGATTGATTGAATGGAATTGAATTCACATTAAAGGACTTCAAAATAAGTTTACCGTCCGGTGTATAGATCTCAACGTCCGAAGTTTTATTGAATTCGATAGTATGCGTTTGAGTATTATAGTAGGAAGTTTTTATTTTCACCGTTAAAGCCACTGTACCCTTTAAATACGTAGTCCCGTCATAATCTGTTGAATACAAACTGTAGTAATTTATGCCAGGTTTTGGATCAGAATGAATGAAATTATACGCATTTTGTTCTTGGGAAGTACCCGAGCCTGCTATTTGAGCTATTTTTTCGTACTGAATGCCATCAACTGAATGTTTGATAGTGAAATAGTCATTATTCTCTTCTGAATCCGTCAGCCAATACAGCTCATTATCTGTACCATGGTTTCGTCCGCTAAAACTTACCAGACCCGTTGAAAGCAAAACAGGAGTCAAATTGCAATCGTTATCTCCTTGCACTTGGGCAGGTCCACCGGTTGGTCCCCATTGTGCATAGTCCCCATCGGTACCAGAATTTAAGGAACATTGAAAACTGTAATTGATCACATTTACTTCACCGAATGTATTGGTAATATTGGTTTGAAAATGTCTGATGTCACCGGAACATGTGGTGCTATTTGTGAAATTTCCGCTAGTATTCCAATCTGGGTCATTGCTATAAATCACATAGATTGGACCAGAGCCACATAACGATGACCATACCATTGCATCTGTACAAAGAGATTGATGAGCAATAATAAAAGGTGCGTTTGGCGGAATTGTGGAATTGAATCCATCCACAAATAAACCTGGGCAACCAGCTTCTGTATTGAGCGCAGTTGTAGTTGCAGATACATCTACTAAAATATCAGTATATGAAGTTGTAGGAGGGGTGAAAGGATCATACATAAACCTAAGATTTGCGGGAGATACTCTCACAGAATAGTTTCC
>JBFHIN010000041.1:0-10183 GCA_041596415.1 Crocinitomicaceae bacterium
AGCCATATTAACGGGAATTCAAATGCGCGGCATACAACTAGAAGAACTCAAAGGATTTCGCGCTGCATTATTAGAATTAATTGTTCCGATCGACTTAAATACAGAAGCCATCGATTTATGTGGAACAGGGGGAGATTCTAAGAACACGTTTAACATATCAACCACGACTTCACTCGTTTTAGCCGCAATGAACTACAAGGTTGTCAAGCACGGAAATTATGGTGTTAGCAGCTTATGTGGTTCATCAAATGTCCTGGAAGAACTTGGATTCAAATTTACGATTGATTCAAACCAACTTCAAAATGAATTAAAGGCATTTAATATTTGTTTTTTACATGCTCCCTTATTTCATCCTACATTGAAAAAAGTAGCCAGCATTCGAACCAATTTGGGAATGAGAACACTTTTTAATTCGCTTGGCCCCTTGGTAAATCCCATTCAACCTGCTTATCAAATGACCGGAACCTATTCATTAGAATTGGCTAAAATCTATCATCATATATTAAAAGAGGAGCGAAAAAATTACAAAGTAATTTATGGATTGGATGGTTATGATGAATTAACACTTACCAGCACAACCAGAGTTTTAGGTCCCAAGATGGACCAAATTAGATCGGCGCATAGCTTTGGGATAGACACCATTTTGCCTAATGAAATTCATGGGGGAATTTCTGTATTCGATTCGGCAAAAATTGTTCGATCGATACTGGCGGGTCAGGGAAGTGAACAACAAACCAATGTCATTGCGGCCAATGTTGCCGAGGCAATTCAATGCATGGATCCAACAACCAATTTAGAAGAAGCATTTCAAGAAGGGAAATCATTCATTTTATCAGGCCAGGCAGCCAAACATTTTAAACTCAACTAATTATGTCAAATATATTAAACGATATTATCCAAGTAAAAAAACAGGAGGTAAACATCCTTAAAAAGCGTTTTAACTATTTAGATTTTGAAGCCGGACCCTATTTCCAAAAACCGTGTTTATCAATTTCTCAAGCTTTAAAAGCTGCAGAATTTGGAATCATTGCAGAAATAAAACGTCGTTCACCTAGTGCTGGTGAAATTCGTCCTGAGCTCGACATCGCAACGATAGCAAAAGATTACGAAGTTTATGGTGCTTGTGCTATTTCTTGCTTAACTGATTTCAACTATTTCGGTGGGTCAATTGCAGACTTACAAATCGTAAAATCCAGTTGTGACTTACCATTATTGAGAAAAGAATTTATAATAGACGAGATACAATTATTTGAAGCAAAGGCCAATGGTGCGGACGCCATTTTATTGATTGCTGAGGTGCTAACGAAAGAGGAAGCATTAAACTTAACAATCATTGCTCAATCTCTTGGAATGGAAGTCATCATGGAATTTCATGAAAGAAATCAATTGTCAAAAATTAATGAGCATGTAAATATTATTGGCGTAAATAACCGCAATCTGGCCAAACAACAAACTTATGTTCAAAACAGTATAGAGCTATATGATTTCTTACCACCGGATGTTTTAACTATATCAGAGTCCGGTATCAAAACGAAAGCTGAAATTGAGCAATTAAAAGAAATTGGTTTCTCCGGTGCATTAATTGGCGAAAGTATTCTCAATCAACCTGAAATTCATTCATTTTTTCATCAAATAGCATAATCATGTTGATAAAAGTTTGTGGAATTACACAAGAAGAACAATTGCGTGAACTGGATGAACTTAAATCAGTTGATTTGATCGGAACGATTTACTACGAAAAATCAAAGCGGTATGTTAGATCCGTTTTACCTGCAACAAATCATTCAAATAAAGTGGGAGTGTTCGTTAATGAATCATGTGAGAACATTCTTAACATTAGTGCAGAACATTCTATTGATCTAGTCCAATTACATGGCAATGAAACGCCGATAGCGTGTAAAAGACTTTCCGAAAAACTAAAGGTGATCAAGGCTTTTGGGCTATCAGATTCATTTGATTTTAAAACACTTGAAAAATATCAAGACAAAGTTGATTTTTTCTTGTTTGATACCTTATCACCTGAATACGGAGGTAGCGGACGAAAATTTGATTGGAGTATCATTGACCAATACTACCTTTCAACTCCCTTCCTTTTAAGCGGTGGAATTCGATTTTCTGATGCTAAAGAATTAAGATCAATCAAGCATCCACAGTTTTATGGCATCGACATTAACAGTGGATTTGAAACACAACCTGGAATAAAAAACATTGAATTAATTAAACATTTTATAGATGAACTCAACAATGAATGAACCAAACGAACTTGGTTTTTATGGAGATTTCGGAGGAGCTTTCGTACCTGAATTATTACGTGAAAATGTAGAGGAACTGAAAAACGCTTTTCATGAATTCAGAAATGATCCAACATTCAGAGCAGAATACCATGAATTGATGACAGCTTATGTTGGTCGACCAACACCATTATACTTTTCCCATAAATTAAGTACGGAATATGGTTGTAAAATATTTTTGAAACGTGAAGATCTAAATCATACTGGTTCTCACAAAATCAATAATGCATTAGGACAAATTCTTCTTGCCAAGAGAATGGGAAAAAAGAACATAATAGCCGAAACTGGCGCCGGCCAACATGGCGTAGCAACGGCAACGGCTTGCGCTCTATTAAGTATGAATTGTATAGTCTATATGGGTGAAAAGGATATTGAACGTCAAGCACCCAATGTTCAACGAATGAAATATCTAGGTGCAGAAGTCAGACCCGCAACAAGTGGTAGTAAAACCTTGAAAGACGCAACGAATGAAGCAATTCGTCATTGGATTGGACATCCTGATTCTTATTATTTAATCGGAAGTGTGGTAGGACCTCATCCTTATCCACAGGTTGTAGCGGAATTCCAATCTATTATTTCTGAGGAAATTAAAACGCAATTATTGGAACAGACAAACTCTGCTAACCCAACAAAAATAATAGCTTGTGTTGGTGGGGGAAGTAATGCTGCTGGAGCTTTCTATCATTTTTATGATTGTGAAGAAGTTGAATTAATTGCTGTAGAAGCAGGAGGAAAAGGCATTGAAACAAACTTCTCTGCTGCAACATCAACATTAGGGTCACCAGGAGTTATTCATGGAAGTTTAACCATGTTGATGCAAGATGCGTATGGGCAAATTACTGAACCGCATTCTATTTCTGCTGGATTGGATTACCCAGGAATTGGTCCTTTACATGCTCACACTATAGCCATTGGAAGAACCAAAGCGATTGCAATTAACGACGATGATACATTAATAGCAGCGAAAAAACTTTCACAGACGGAAGGAATTATTCCTGCTCTTGAATCTGCTCATGCGCTGGCGGCACTTCAAAAAATCACAATTGTCCCTTCGGATGTCATAGTAATTAACCTTTCGGGGCGTGGAGATAAGGACTTAAATCAACTTTTAGCAGACATTGAATAAATTGAAAATTATGAATTCATTTAAAAAAGATAAAAAACAATTAAGCATATTCATAACTGCCGGATATCCAAAATTGGAAAGCACAACAGAACAATTATTATTACTTCAGAATGCTGGTGTTGATTTTATAGAACTGGGAATACCATTTTCTGACCCTATGGCTGATGGTCCAGTAATTCAAGAAAGCAGTACTGTTGCTCTTCAAAATGGTATGCACATGGATTTGATGTTTGAACAATTAGAATCAATCAAAGACCAATTAACCATACCCATTGTGTTAATGGGATATTTAAATCCCATCTTGCAATATGGAATTGATCGCTTTATGGAACAGTCAAAAAATTGTAATGTAAGAGGTTTTATTATCCCAGATATTAGTCTTGAAATTGCCAAGTCACCGAATTTCATAAAATTTTTAGAATCTGAAATTCCTTTGATTTTTCTCATTACGCCATTTACAAGTGATGATCGTATTAATGAAATTTCGAACTATTCTAAAAATGGATTCATTTACCTTGTCACATCAAATTCAACTACGGGACAAAACAAAGATGTTATATTGGATCAAAAAAGACTGCGTGAAATAAAAGCCATAACGAAAGATATTCCTTTGTTTTTAGGTTTTGGAATTAAAACAAAAATTGATGTTCAAAATGCTCAATTAACTGCAGACGGTGCAATCATTGGATCAGAATACATCCGAAATGTGAATCAAAAAACAGAAAAAGAATACATTCATTCTATTCTCAACACATGAAATCGAAGTAATGTTGAGAGTTGGTTTAGTCGTTATTTCTCTGAAAGAGAGAATATCAGATTATCTTAATAGTGGCACAAGTACGCACTAATGTTGAGGTTTTTTAAATAGTTCTTACTCTATTAAAAACTAATTCAAACTAACTTGACTTTTTAACGCTACTCACGAAATCCTTCAGATAGAAAGGCTCGAAATACGCCGTATCCTCAAATTCCTTTTTCTGATATTTCTCATGGGCAAAGTATACTTGACCAGCGGCACTTGCCTTTATACTCAAATCTACGAGACAATCTCTTCCTTCCCAAATAGGCGCTACCTTTGCGGCACCATCACCAAAGAAGACAAAAGGTTCATATTCTTTGTAAGAATTTTCATCTATGATATCTGCACTGATATTTTTCAATGGGAGAAGATTTTGATCGTATGTACCATTAAAAACTTCCATTCGTCGCGCATCTATCAAGGCAACTAAATTCACACCTTGATGTTTTTGTTGAGCCAGATAAGACATGGACAAAAGTGAATCCACTGATATTAGCGGAATAGATAATGCATAACAAAGTCCCTTTGCGGTAGAGACGCCTATTCTTAATCCTGTATAGGAACCAGGACCTGAAGTTACAGAAACAGCTGAAAGATCCTTTAGTTCCAAACTCGATCTCTTTAGTACATCTTGAATATATAACGTTACGTTTTCAGCGTGATCGTACTTGTCGGTATCACTCTCAATGATCGTTTTCAAATGTCCATCGACCGATAATGCTACCGAACAAATTTTCGTAGAAGTTTCAATATGTAAAATGGCTATCATTCGGCAATTTCTAATTTAAACCCTATACCATGAATATTTGAAATTTGTATGGCATCATCATCTTTTAAATATTTCCTGAGCTTTGTTATGAATACATCCAAACTACGCCCTACGAAATAATCATCTTGTCCCCATACACCGTTCAAAACAATATCTCGTGGAACTACTTGGTTCTTAAACTTACACAAGATGGTAAGGATCTGCGCTTCCTTTTTCGTCAACGTCTTTTCGAATTGTATTCCTTTTAAATGAAAGTTCAGTGGATCAAACGTATAGGCACCAATAGTTATCAGGCCTGCATCCTCTTTTTTCTCATCACTTATTTTCACTCTTTTAAGTAATGCTTTAACACGCATTTGCAATTCCTCAACACTGAAAGGTTTGGTAAGATAATCATCTCCCCCGGCTTTAAATCCTTCGATCTTATCTTCCGTCATCGACTTTGCGGTAAGGAACAAAATAGGTACTTCAGTATTTAATTTTCTAATATCTCTCGCTAGTGAAAATCCGTCTTTTTTGGGCATCATGACATCAAAGATGCACAAGTGAAATTCCTCATCATTGAATCTCTTGAATCCCTCAGCACCATCCGAACACAAGGACACTAAGTATCCATCTGAACGAAGTTGGTCGCTGACCATGAATCCCAGATTTGTATCGTCTTCTACTAAAAGTATTTTTGCCTTCATATTTAACCTATCACAAAGTTAAAAAAATATGATTGGGATCGATTGCCACAAAAAACAAGAGCTTCGAACGGGCGTTCGAAGCTCTTGCTACACTAATCAACCTAACCTACTACTACTGATACAAATGTAAAGTTTTTTTTACTAAAATCCATAAATTTATTTGACTTTTTAAATGTTAACAAATTAAAAATAACAGAATAAAGCCCAGTAAAACACTCATATCCAGACTTTAACTTTTTCATATGCTTGCATACAAAATTCAGGAATAACGGTCGTTCCCTTATTTTTTAGTTTGTTAAATTTCAAATAAATAAATGGTGAAAAAATTGTAATTTTACCTCAATAAGATTCCAATTTTTGGGTTAAATTTTATTTCAACACTCAATTAATTAAATAATATTCGTTCATGGCAATTTCAATTTTAGTAATTGATGACGAAGAAGATATTCGTGAGTTATTGAGTTATAACCTTATAAAGGAGGGCTATAGCGTAGAAACAGCAGAAAATGGAGAGCAGGGTCTTGAAATTTTAAAGCGAATTCATCCAGATCTAGTAATACTCGACGTAATGATGCCTGGCATGGATGGTATTGAAGTTTGCGAAGCGATCAGAAGTGATCCAGAGCATAGAAAAACACTTATCTGTTTCCTAACGGCAAGAAATGAAGATTATAGTCAAATAGCAGGTTTGGACGCCGGAGCCGACGACTATGTTGCAAAACCTGTTCGCCCAAAAGTTTTATTGAGCAGAGTAAATGCGCTGTTAAGGCGAAAGGGTGTTTTACACGACAATAAAGTAAGTGATGACCAAATTATCATCAACCGAGAAAAATACGTTGTTACTAAGGATGGTGAGGAAATTCATCTACCAAGAAAAGAATTTGAGTTGCTGGCGCTTTTAGCTTCAAGACCTGACCATGTTTTTGACCGTGAAACCATCTTGGACCAAGTTTGGGGGGCCGACATAGTTGTAGGTGATCGAACCATCGACGTACACATTCGAAAGTTGCGAGAAAAAATCGGTTCAGAATACATCAAAACCATCAAAGGGGTTGGCTATAAGTTCATTATGCCCTAATAAATGGAATTCCAGAAAAATTGCTTAACAATCTCTTAACATTCAGTTAAATTCTTAATAACCAAATGGCTGTTCCTTTGCACTAAATTTTTTGGAACAGATGAAATATTTATTGACCAGTATTTTGTTATCAGTTGTTTTAGCAACAGGTTTTTCTCAAGGAACAATCAGTGGTAACGTTACAGATGCTAAAACCAGCGAAACAATTCCGGGTGTAAAAATCGTACTTGAAGGCCTCAACAAAGGAGCTTTCACGGACTTGGATGGAAATTACAAAATATCAGGCATTCCCGCAGGGTCCTACTCTTTGAGCTTTAAATATGACACTTACAATACAAAAATCGTCACTGATGTAGTTGTCAAGAACGGGGAAAATACGGTTTTGAATGCTGCATTGGAAAGTGTAGTGCTTGAATTCGGACCAGTTACAGTTACAGTTACAATTAATAAGGAATCCAACCAAAATTTATTGCAATTGCAACGAAATGCGGCAAGTCAAGTTGATGGTATTTCTTCAGAAACAATTAAAAAATCCCCTGACCGCGCTGCAAGTGATGTTTTGAAACGCATTAGTGGTGCAAGTGTTCAGGACAACAAATTCGTAATTATCCGTGGTTTGAACGACCGTTATAACACGGCCATGGTGAATGGTTTGCCTCTTCCGTCTACAGAACCTGATAGAAAAGCATTTTCATTTGATATTTTCCCATCAATTATGGTAGACAATATTTTGATCTACAAAACGGCAAGCCCTGATTTACCTGGTGATTTTGCTGGAGGAGTTATTCAGATCAACACCAAAGATATTCCCGATGAAGATTTCTTGTCCATTAGTGCAGGTGGCTCATACAATACTCAATCCACTTTTAAAGAGTATAAAACTTACGAAGGAAGCAAAAAAGACTGGATTGGTTTTGGAGCAGCTGATAGAAATTTACCAACTGATTTACCAAATACCAAAGATTTAAAAGACTTACTTTCTTCACCTGCAACGCGCTTTGAATATTCCAAAGTATTCTCCAATGACTGGGGAATTGAAGATAAAATGTCGACTCCACTAGGCCAGAATCATCAATTAGGTTTTGCAAAAAATCTTAAAGTACTGAACAATGATTTTGGAATTGTAGGAGGATTTACTTATCAAAATACGCGTAGATACCAAAAAGTTGAGCGTAAAGATTACAATGACGATACCTCAAGAATTTTTGATTATCAAGATGATACATATAACGAAGCTATTTTGTGGGGTGCAATGTTGAATTTAAGCTACAAGCTTGGGAAAAACAATAAGATTTCCTTTAAAAACATGTACAGTAACAATTCAACAGATGTTGTTATCCAGAGAAATGGTGAGAACATCGATGCAGATCAAATCATTTCTGCGACAGCTGTTCAATATTCTTTTAACCAAATCCTGACAAGTCAGTTGATCGGTGAGCACTTATTGCCAACCTCTAAAATTAAAGCAAAATGGGGGCTGAATTATACCAAAACAAATAGTTCAGTACCTAACCTGAAAAGAATGCTTTACTATAAAAATAGAGTTGAGCAAGGTACAAAAGCAGATTCAGTTTTCACAGCTTATGTTCCATTTGGTGTGCCTTCTCCTGATTATGCCGGACGTTTCTTCTCTGATTTACAAGAAAACATGTATGCAGCAATGGGCGAGATTGCCATTCCTTATACATTATTGAAAGAAAAAAGTGCACTTAAAATCGGATATGCTGGAAACTTAAAAATGAGACAATTTGATGCTCGTGTCTTCGGATATGCCATCAATAATCCATCAAAATTTGATTACGACTTACTTTATCTTCCTCAAGATGAAATTTTTGATGAGGCAAACATTGGCGTGAACGGTTTTAAACTTGGCGAGTCCACCAACCCATCTGATTCGTACACAGCTTCAACCAATTTAAATGCCGGATATTTGATGACTGATCAAAATCTTGGAAAACATGTACGTGCGGTATACGGTTTACGCGTTGAAAACTTTAATCAGAAGTTAGACGCCAAAACTTACGGAGGTGATACCGTTTCTATTGACCGTAGCACGTTAAGTTACCTTCCATCAATCAATCTAACGTATTCTCCGACGAAACGCATTAATGTAAGAGGTGCTGCTTCAAAAACTGTTGCACGACCTGACTTCAGAGAATTAGCTCCTTTCTCTTTCTACGATTTCAACACGTCGTCTGCAGTGGTAGGTAATGACACTTTGGTTCCAACTGACATAACTAACGTAGACTTCCGTTTTGAATACTATCCAGGATTCGGGCAAATGTTCTCAACTACTTTATTCTACAAAAATTTCAATAATCCAATTGAGAATACTGTATTCTTTGGCGGATCAGGATCAAGAACTTACACTTTCCGTAACGTCGAAAATGCGGTAGATTACGGAATTGAATTCGAATTCAGAACCAAGTTGAGTTTCATAGATTCATTGTTCAAATCAAACAAATTAGACAACTATACGGTATTCACTAACTTAACCTTGGTAAAATCAGAAGTAGACCTTTCAAATGTACCTAACGCAGTGACAGATGAAGAAAAGTTCAGACCAATGCAGGGTCAGTCACCATACATCATCAATGCCGGTTTAATTTATTATTCGGATAAATTAGGTTTAGGTTTCAGTGCCATGTATAACCGCATTGGAAGAAGAATCGCATTCGTGGGAACAAACGGTTATCAAGATATTTATGAAAACCCTAGAAACGTTTTAGACATGCAAATTGTAAAACGCGTGTTTAAAAATGGAGAGGTCAAATTAAATATGAGTGACTTGTTTAACAATAAAGCCATCTTCTATCAAGATTTCAACCGATCTAAAAAATTCGAAGAAGACATCGATAAACAGATCTTAGGGATTACATACGGTTCCAATTTCAGTTTATCCTTCTCCTATAAATTCTAATAAAAAAGCCTCCTGTATTAAGGAGGCTTTTTGTTAACCTTTTCTTAAACTAAGAATAATTATAGGCTAACTTCCCGATGAGAATCCATCATTAATTTTGTATTATAAATTAAATGACAAGGGTGAAGCAGCTTCCCGAAAAACACTGCTAAAAAATTAACTTAAAAAGATGAAAAAAAATCTATTATTAACCGTATTTGCTTTATTAAGCATTTTCTTTTTAAATGCTCAAGTAACCATTTCAAGTGACATTACTTCCAGTACAACTTGGACAAAAAACAACATTTACACCCTAACTGGAGGTTTTATTTACGTTACAAACAATGCAACATTAACTATAGAGCCTGGAACGATTATCAAAGGAAATGGTGCAACATTGGTTATATCTCGTGGAGCGAAAATCATGGCGGAAGGAACATATAACCAACCAATTGTTTTCACTTCGTCTCAACCAGCCGGCTCAAGGGCAGCGGGAGACTGGGGAGGAATCATTCTTTGTGGGAGAGCACCT
>JBFHIN010000042.1:0-10115 GCA_041596415.1 Crocinitomicaceae bacterium
GACTTGGAGGGGCTGTATCCGGAGGATAAACGTATTCTTTTTTACCCGGCCTCTTATCGCGTACCTTATCAAATCGAAGATACTGACAATGCCAATGTCGTAGCCAGAGCCGAAGTACTTGAACGCATTAATAATGGCAAGAACGCTTGGGTGGTCACTTATCCGCAAGCGCTTTTTGAAAAGGTTCCTACCTCAAAAAAGTTAAGTGATAACACCTTAAAGGTGTCCGTCAATGCATCTTACTCGATTGAATTTCTGAATGATCTGCTACTCGAGTATCACTTCGATCGCGTAGATTTCGTATACGAACCAGGTCAATTTTCCATTCGTGGAGGTATCGTTGACGTGTTTTCGTACGCCAATGATTTTCCATATCGCATCGAATTTTTTGGTGACGAGGTGGAGTCGATACGTACCTTCGATGCCAGCACACAGCTTTCGGTGAAAAACCATCAGCATTTCAATATTATTCCAAACGTCCAAGGTGCCATCAATCTAGAAGAGAACGATACATTCTTGGCTTTTTTAGGCAAAAATGCAACGGTTTGGATTTCATCTTACGACCATTTAAAGACCACTCTTGAAAAAGAATACAACAAAGCAGTGAGCATTCACGCTTCGTTTACAGATGATTTCAAACGCACCGTTCCCTCAAATCTGTACACACATCCCAATGATTTCAAAAAACAACTCGATAGTTACAACAGCATTGAATGGGGACCTGAGTATCATTTTACGTCTGATCAAAAATTCGACTTTGATTTTTTACCTCAACCAAGCTTCAATAAAAACTTTGAGTTGCTTAAAAATGACCTCATCGCTCACGATAAGGCAGGATTTAAAAATCTCATCTTTTCAAATCAGACTAAGCAAATTGACCGGCTTTACCAGATCTTCGAGGATATTGGAGGAGGTGTTAATTTTAGTCCAATGCATTTTGCCTTGCACGAAGGCTTCATATCCAACTCGATTAAACTAGTTTGCTATACAGATCATCAAATCTTTGAACGCTACCACCGATTCAGACTAAAAGAGGGCTTCAGACAGGCAAAACAAGCTATCACGCTGAAGGAAATCTATAATCTTCAAAAAGGAGATTATGTGACGCACATCGATCACGGGGTTGGACAATTTTCCGGGCTAGAGACCATTGACGTTAATGGAAAATCGCAAGAGGCCATACGTTTGATCTATAGAGACGGCGATGTACTTTATGTTGGAATTCACTCCCTGCATCGCATTTCTAAATTTACGGGTAAAGACGGCTCTGTTCCCAAAATGAACAAACTGGGAACGCAAGCATGGACAACACTTAAAAATAAGACCAAGAAAAAGATCAAAGAACTGGCCTTCGATCTCATTCAACTTTATGCCACAAGAAAAAGTCAGCCGGGTTTTGCTTTTTCGCCCGACTCTTACCTTCAAAATGAGTTAGAGGCTTCATTCATGTATGAAGACACACCCGATCAATTAAAAGCTACTCAAGCCATCAAAGAGGATATGGAATCGCCTACGCCCATGGATAGGTTGGTATGTGGTGATGTTGGTTTTGGTAAAACGGAAGTGGCTATTCGAGCAGCATTCAAGGCTGCGACTGATGGTAAACAAGTGGCGGTTTTGGTGCCAACTACCATATTATCTATGCAACATTATCGCAGTTTTAAGGAGCGCTTGAAGGATTTTCCGGTAACTGTAGATTTCATTAACAGATTCAAGTCATCGAAAGACACAACGTCCACACTTAAAAAACTGAAAGAAGGACAAGTAGATATTTTAATTGGAACACATGCGTTGGTATCAGAACGTGTAAAGTTCAAGGAGCTTGGTCTTATGATCATTGATGAGGAGCAAAAATTTGGTGTTTCCGTAAAAGATAAACTGAAAACCCTTCGAGCTACTGTTGACACCTTAACCTTAACGGCCACGCCAATTCCTCGAACGCTTCAATTTTCTTTAATGGGAGCTCGAGATCTTAGTATAATAAATACTCCGCCGCCAAACCGACAGCCCGTTTTAACGGAAATCATTCCTTTCAATGAAGAACTTATTCGCGATGCAATAGCCTACGAGGTTAGCCGCGGAGGACAAGTATTCTTTGTACATAATCGACTGGCTAACATTCGCGAAATTTCAGGAATGATCAGTAGACTTTGTCCCGGGGTGAAAGTGGGTATTGGTCATGGACAAATGGACGGTAAGCAACTCGAGAAAATTATGCTCGACTTTATCAACGGAGAATATGACGTGTTGCTGGCAACGACCATCATAGAATCTGGTATTGATATTTCGAACGCCAATACGATCATCATTAATAATGCCCACAACTTCGGTATGAGCGATCTTCACCAGCTCCGTGGAAGAGTAGGAAGAAGTAATAAGAAAGGATTCTGTTATCTCATTGCGCCACCTTTAAGTACAATGAGTTCTGATTCAAGAAAACGATTGGAAGCACTAGTTCAGTTCTCAGATTTGGGATCGGGATTCAATATCGCTATGAAGGATCTGGACATTCGTGGGGCCGGAAATATGTTAGGAGGTGAACAAAGCGGATTTATTTCAGAGATAGGATTTGAAATGTATCAAAAGATCTTGAACGAAGCCATTGATGAATTAAGAGAATCAGAGTTCAAGGAATTGTTCGAAGACAGAAACACCGATTCGTTGCTGAACTTTGTAAAAGATTGTATCCTAGAAACGGATTTCGAGGTGCGCATTCCGGATACCTATGTCAACAATGTTGCCGAGCGTTTGAGTCTGTATCAAGAGCTGGATAACTTGAAAAACAAGGAGGAATTGAAGGAGTTTTCTAAAGCCCTTACAGATCGCTTCGGACCATTACCAAAACAAGTTAACGAACTCTTATTATCCTTTGAACTTAGATGGCTGGCTCAGCATATTGGCATTGAACGACTGGTCATCAAAAATCAAAAAATGGTTGGATATTTCATTGCAAATCCTCAATCGCCATTTTACGAAACTGAGACCTTTACTAAAGTGCTCCAATTCATTCAAAACAATGGCCAAGCTGTTAAGTTGAGCGAGAAAAATGATCGCTTACGTATTATTTTTGAAAATGTACGGCACATAAAAGATGCATATAACCAATTAGCAACTATCTTAGGTCTTGCGGAAAATGTAGAATAATACTTTTCTTATTTATGCGTTATAGTTTTTTTAACTCTACACTATGAAACAACTCTTTACTGTATTTCTTTTAGGCCTACTCATTTCGTGTGGATCTTTACACCATAGAAATGGCAACCTTAAATTAGTGAAGTCCGGATCAGGTGAAAAAATAGCCGTTATAGAGAAAGAGACAACACAAAAAGTTTCTCGCCTTACGCAGGATAATTTCCCTAAAGAAGAAAATCAGGAAATTCAAGCTTTGGCAAATTCTTCACTGGAAATTATAAATGAGAACCAAAGCACAAGTGCTCGACATAAAGCATATACAAATACTCCTCCAGCAACCAAAATTGAAAAACCACAAGATCTGGAGCCCGAATTAAGTTCTGAGCAAATTATTAGCCAAGCCTTACGCTCTGAGAAAAATGCTAAAACTGCATTTGGTTTTTCAATTGGAGGATTGATTACGCTATTTGTTCCCTATATTGGGATAATTGGGATTATTTTTGGTTTTATCTTTTATACAAGAGCTCATAATGCTCGCTTCATCACGCCAAATGGCGAAAGTAAATTGAAAAGCGCTCGTACGATTCTATTTATTGACGTTCTATTTTTGTTTTTTTGGATCCTCTTAATCATTTTCTTAATCGGATTTTTCTAGCTCGGCCTTCTTTTATTCATGAAAAGCAACAATCGCGTATTAGTTTCAGTTACAAACGACCTATATACTGATAACCGCGTACATAAAGTATGTACTTTTCTAGTTGAAAATGGCTATCAGGTCACGTTGATCGGAAGATTAAAAAAGGACAGCAAAGATCTTACGGATCGATCTTATAAAACAAAACGTTTCAAATTATGGAAAGAAAAAGGTGCCGGATTTTATGCACTATATAATCTTCGACTATTTTTTTACCTACTATTTCACAAGGCAGACATTTTGCTTGCAAACGATCTTGACACCTTACTAGCTAATTATGCAGCAAGCAAATTCAAACCGGGTGTTCGGTTAGTATACGACACACACGAGTATTTCACAGAAGTGCCAGAATTGATCAACCGTCCAAGTGTACAAAAAGTCTGGGAAGGTATTGAATCATGGATCTTCCCCAAATTGACAACTATTTACACCGTAAATCATTCCATTGCCGAGTTGTACCAGAAAAAATACAAAAAAGAACTTAAAGTAGTTCGTAACATTTCACCCAAATGGGAGATGGAAACAATTCCTTCCAAACACGAACTTGGCATTCCCGAAAATAAATTTTTGATCATTATTCAAGGTGCTGGTATAAACATCGACCGCGGTGCAGAAGAGGCCGTTGAAGCCATGAAACATTTAGAGGATTGTGTGTTACTCATTGTTGGTGACGGAGATGTGGTTTCTCAACTAAAACAAACAGTTAACGACGAGAACTTGTCGTCTCGCGTATTGTTTTTTGGCAAAAAACCCTATCAAGAAATGATGTGTTATACGCATCACGCAGATATTGGGTTAACGCTAGATAAATCCACCAACATTAACTATAAATACTCGTTGCCTAACAAAGTTTTCGACTACATACACGCTGATACACCTATTGTTTGTACCGATCTCATTGAGATCAAACACTTGGTTGAAAAATATAACTGCGGAAGAGTCTTGTCACAATTTACAGTAGATAATCTGATTGCTCAAATTAACGAACTTAAAAATGACATGTCATTACTAAATACATTAAAGGAGAATTGTAAAAAAGCAGCTGAAACTGAAAACTGGGAAAGTGAAAAACGTATTTTAGAAGAAATTTTTCCAACAGTTGACTGATCAGCATCTGCATATTGTTTCTTTAGATGTTCCTTATCCGGCAGATTATGGCGGTGCCATCGACATCTATTACCGCGTCAAAGCGCTCCGTTCGTTGGGTTTTCAAATTACGCTCCATGTCTTTGAATACGGCCGCGGGGAGCAAGACCGACTCAAGGAAATTGCAGACCATGTATTTTATTATCCTAGAAAAAGATCATGGAAGTATTTATTTTCGAAAAGACCTTTCATAGTTCAATCGAGGATATCAAAAGCTCTACTGGACCGTTTGCTCCAAGATAATTCACCCATTTTATTCGAAGGTTTACACACCACATGGTACCTTGAAAACCCAACCATACAACAGCGTCTTACTTTTGTCAGAACACACAATATTGAACACAAGTATTATCAGGGATTAAAAAAGCGAGCAGGATTTTTAAAATCACTTTTTTTCAATCGGGAATCAACGCGTTTGCGTCACTATGAAAAAATCCTGATGAACTGTTCGCATATTTTAGCTATCACCGAAGCAGATAAAACTTATTTTGAGCAATTTCATCCCTCTGTTTACCATTTACCAGCATCAATTCCCGATATTGAAGGAAAATATCAAGAAGTATTACCTTATGCCTTATATCACGGAAACCTTTCTGTTCAAGAAAACATAGAAGCGGTCTACTGGATCATAAATGCCTTGACAAGTGTACTGGATCCAAAATTTCCAATTATCATTGCGGGAAAAAATCCTACTAACGCCATGAAACTCTTCCTTCAGCAACACCGTATAAAACTGATCGAAAATCCCGATCACAAAGTCTTGCAACAACTTATTCAAGAGGCTAAAATTCATTTGCTATATACGGAAATGGCTACGGGTATAAAGTTAAAACTACTGCACTGTATTAAAAGTTCAGGACATTTACTGGTAAATACAAAAATGCTGGCTGGACTTCAAATCGAAGAGTTTTGTACCATTGCCGATGAACCAAAATCTTTTAAGCGACATTTCATAGGTCTTCAAAATACAGTCATTTCCCAAGAGGAGTTCGAGAAAAGAGCTGCATTGATTAATGAAATTTTCGACACTACTAATAATTGTAAGTTGATCTTAAAACTGATAAAAAAATGAAAAACTTGTTTTATTCTATCATCTTTTTACTTCCATTTTCTTTGCTTTCTCAATGGACGGGAAGCTGGTATTCAAGCTATGTGGTTATGGGAACGGCGCAACGCATGAACATGAAGATCGAAGAAAAAAATTCTGTTTATACGGTACGAATAGCGAATCCCGATACTAAAAAAATCACTCACCATGAAATGGAAAACGTTTTAATCAAAGAAGACAGTATTTCTTGGGAATGGGCACTTTACCATTTAAAATTCAATGGTAAGTATTTTCAACAGGGAGACAGCATATACGGCTTGATGCAACAAGGAGACATTCATTGGAAAGTAAGTTTTCTAAAAACTGAAAAAGACCTTATTGTAGTAAGGAAACCTCAAGAACCAATTCCTCCTTTTCCCTACCAGCGTGAAGATGTTACCATAAAAAACGGTGAAGTTGTGCTAGCAGGAACACTAACAACACCAATAAACGGGAAGGCAGATTTTCCAATTGTAATACTTGCTTCAGGCTCAGGTCCACAAGACAGAGATTGTAATATTTTAGGACACAAATCATTTCTGATCATAGCAGATTATTTCGCCAGAAATGGGATTGGCTGTCTTCGATTTGATGATCGGGGAACGGGGAAAAGTACTGGTAATTATTCAATGGCTTCCCTTATCGACTTCTCTACCGACGTGAATTCTTGTGTAAAATTTATCTCAGAACAGGAAAAATTCAAGGGTCACCCCATCGGAATTATTGGACATTCTGAGGGTGGAATGCATGCCTTGATAGCCGCGTCAAAAAACAAAGACGTTAATTTTATCGTGGAACTTGCCAGCGTAGGCGTAACAGGTAGAGAAATCTTGGTGAATCAACAATATATAATTCCGCTCAAATCAGGTTATTCTGATGAATATGCCAGTTGGAACAGAGATTTGTATGATGGAATGTGTTCGATCATAAGTAAATACAACCAAGAAAAAGCAGTAGAACCTTTGAGCAAATATTTTGAGGAAATGTATGAAAAAGCTCCAAAAGAGTACAAGGATAAAACACCTTTCGTTTCATTCACAATGGGCATGCAGATGTTTATTAATAATACGTGGGGAAGAGAATTCATTTCGTATGATGCCAAAGATTATTTGAAGAAAACAAAAATTCCAATCTTAGCCATCCAAGGAGGAGAAGATATTCAAGTAGATCCAATACTCAATCAGTCAGCATTCAATGCAAGTTTTATCAAAAGCAAGCGTAAAAATTCAAAAGCAATAATCATTGAACATCTGAACCACTTGCTACAGACATGTACAACATGTAATGTTATGGAGTACGGGGAATTAGATGAAAGTTTCTCTCCTTCAGTATTAAAAACAATGTCAGAATGGATTCTTAGTTTATAGGTCGTCCTTTTTTACTTCATTATCCCTAAATGCGGAAGGTATAAGATCGGGAATTATTTTCAGTACGATCGGAAGCAAGAATGCTCCGCCGGGAAGCATAAAAATGGCCAGCGATGGCATCGATTTTACGATGTCCAAGAATTGGGTCTTCACAATTTCCTTCTCTTCCTTACTGAGTTCAGAGACAGTCGATTTCTTGATTAGGTAAACAAGTTCTTTACTTTGTTTAAGTTCTGTAGCCAATTTGTCTTTATTTCTGCCTAATACTTTGATCCACCTCTTGGATAAACTACTGTATACTTTCTCAATCGTCGAACTAGACTTTAAAAAAGGTAGGGTTTTTTGATTTTCGATGATAAATTGTTCTGTCAGGGCCAAGGATTCATTATACTCCTTTTCTTCGTAACCCATATAAAAACAAAGTTCCATTAAAAATACTTTCTCCTCAGGAAGTGCCTCATGATTGGCATAGATAATAAAAGATGAAAGATCTATAATGAATCTTCTGAATAACCAATTTTTCTTAGGGGAGGCTGTAAAATCATTAAAACTTGCGCCTTCCTTAAATCTCTTTTCAATGACATAACGTTGTGTTTCTGAAAGATTCGCCGATGCCAGGAAAAGAGAAAATAAAGATTTTTCATTTGACTCTATGTTTCCATCAGAATGTATAGATAGAATTATCGCAGTCAAGGCATTCATCGCCATCTCATCGTAATTGAAGAATGTAGTACTTTTTCGATGTTGTAAAAATTCATTGAACAATATAACATCCAAATACGAAAACACATTGTTTAGGTAGTTGATCCAAATCTTATTTTCCAGGTATTTCACCTTGATATCTACCCTTTTTTCCAGGATGTTCTCCAGCTGTTCTTCTTTAGATTCTTTTAGAAAAAAGGTAAAAAGCTTGGAGATCGAATAATCACTGTGTTTACCGTAAAAATCCACCAATGCATCAATGAAATCTTCTGTGTTAAAGTCTTCTTTAACGCGCACTCGATAGCACAGCAAATGTGCCTCCAGCAACAGGAACTGAAGACGTTCTTCATTGGTCCACCTCTTATCGGAAATGTTTTTGGCAAAAATAAATCTTGTGGCGTGACCAAAACACAAACCTGTTCTTCCAATGGATGCGTGCAGGTAGGATTGCTCGTCTGCTCCGTCAGGAAGGTCAATATCAAGACTTATCTGATCAGATTTAATCAGACTAATATACTTTTTTATCCATCCATTTGAACCGGGTTGTATCATAGCCTAATCACAAAATTACGAATAAAAAAAGCACTCCAAAAAAGAAGTGCTTTGATATAAATGCAGTTATAAACTTATTTGATGGCAAATCGAGCGGCAATTCCTCCGCCCCATCCAAAACCGACGTAAGGGAATAATCTAACAGTAGGTCCCATATCTGCAGCTAAGTTCAATGGGAATTGCTGAAAAGTATACTCTAAACCAATTACTGCGTCTATTCCACCCCAAGTACCACCGTAATAGCGATCGTGTTTTTTACTGTAGTATTCATAACCATTGGTCCAAAATCCAAGATCACCTCCAATTCCCCAATACCATTCCAAACCATCGGATAAGGCTTGATTCTTTTCGAATAAACCTTGCAACCATAAATGGCGGGATCCTCCTCCAAGACTTACTTCAACGGCAGATGATCCACCTAAAAAGTGTTTTAAGTTTAATGATCCACCACCATTGTAATAGTAACCTCCCTTAATTCCTATTGCGGTATTATACTGCTGTGCATATGTTCCAAATCCTAGGAACAACAATGCGATTACCATGTACTTTTTCATTTGTATTGTCTATAGCGCGAATATACTATATTATAGTTTTCCTGCTACCACAAAGGCTTTTGTTTTTGTGAAGACCACTTCTCCGTTGATGCCAAATGCTTCAAAAACTGCAACATAAGTACCTATGCTCGCTTTAACATTTGAATCATTAACGCCATCCCAAATAAATGAACCCGAAACTCCTAACAGTTCATTCTTAAAAAGCTCTTTGATCTTTCTTCCGCGGTCATCATAAATGGTAAAGGTGGCTATCAATCCCGGTTCGTTCATTTCGTAATTCACTTGTAAAAGATCCTGATATCCGTCCGAATCCGGAGAAATAATATCACTCGTAAATGAAAATTCGCCTGAATTTACGGCAGGATAATATTGTGAATTTCTGCCACCTGGAGTCGCAAATCCAATCATTTCGGCAGCCGTGTGCCAGTTGTTTTTATTGTCGGAAATTCCTTTTGGGTCAATTCTTTCCAACGATACACCATCTGGATTATCTAACAACGCTGTATGCCATTTTTTTGAATATGAGATTTTTTCCATAACAATTCCATTGTATAGTGCATAAACCGTACTCGAATCGTTATTATAACTTGGAAGATCCATTTTTAAGAACTTCCCCGGTACTGTTGCCGGATATCTTTCCTTCACGAAACTTGAGTCCTTACCAACTACAACATATTCCCCGGGCGACAAGAAATAATTAAGGGTCACCGTCTTCAAATTCCCGATTCCTGTTCCTGATTTATAGTTTCCAAATTGCCAATCCTTTAAGTCAATTAGCTTATTGGAAGTATTGTACAATTCAAGCCAGTCAGATCCACCGGTATATGGATCAAACAAGATCTCATTCACTATTATATCGCCCAAAACCGCGGGTTCTGCAA
>JBFHIN010000043.1:0-10108 GCA_041596415.1 Crocinitomicaceae bacterium
AGTGGATAACGTATCTATTAAAGCGACAACCCATGAAAAGGTTGACTCATTTGGAGAAAGAAGAGCGATTAAAGCTTACGCGGTTTGCTTACTTCAGCAATATTAATTCATCGGAAAAGTTAACAGGAAATAAGTTCCTCGTTCCGAACTAGCACAAGAAATTGAACCATTTATCTGTTCTGTGAGATTTTTTACGATTTCAAAACCTAAAGTTTCGGAGTTTTCCCATTTTTCAGATAGGTCAAAGCCCTTCCCATTATCGGTAATTTGTAGGGTAATATTATCATTTTCGATGCTTTTAAATTCAAGTGTTATTTTAGGGTCTTCAACCATATGGAAAGCGTGCTTGTATGCATTAGTCAATAATTCTGAAACAATCAAACTTAATGGTACAGCGATATCCAAAGGCAACTGAATTTCTTCAACATTGATGTCATTCTCGACGGTATAATAAATTCGATTAAAACTCTCAATTAAATTGGTTAAATAATTTTTGAAATTGACGTCTTCAAGATTCTTTTCCTGATATAGTTGCTGATGGATTAACGAAATGGCTAGGATGCGGTCTCTGCTCGTTTCCAAAGCTTTCATTGCCTCAGGTGCGCTTGATTGACTAATCTGAAGATTCAATAAACTTGAAATAATCTGAAGATTGTTTTTTACTCTATGATGTATTTCCTTCAATAATTGAACATTCTCCCTATTTCTTGTGTTAAGCTGTTCGTTTTTCTTTTTTAATTCAAGCAGCTTAGCCACTTGCGCAGCAAGAATTTGTAACTGACTGATTTTATCTGGAGGAAATTCCCTAGGCACAAAATCCACTAAACACAAGGTTCCCAATGCAAAACCATCTTCGCTAATTAAAGGAGCTCCAGCATAAAAAACTAAGTGGGGTTCATTCACTACTTGAGGATTTTCATTAAATCTAGGATCTAAGCGTGCATCATTCACAACCAACACTTCAGCTGGGTTGTTGATGGCATGTGCACAAAACGAAATGTCCCTTGGTGTTTCCGTGATATCAATACCAACTCTCGATTTTAACCATTGTCTATTTTCATCCACAATTGATATAAAAGAAACAGGCATTTCAAAAATACTAGCCGCTAGCTTCGTAATGGCATCAAACTCTTCTTCAGGGTCTGTATCCAATATACCATGGAGAAGCAACTCCTCGATGCGTTCTTTATCATTAGGCGGTATGACTGGTTTAATCATCTTGAATTGAAAAGGTTACAACCAATTTACAATTATTATTCATTAAAATCAAAAACAGTTGACCTTATTTATTGTAGAATGTGTATTACCTTGAAACGTCGTAGTATTTTGAGATTCATTATATTTGCTGTTCAAATTTTTCTTATGAAAGTTAATCCCACATATACAACTAAGGAGCAGATTCTTGATCTATATAATCAACCGCTATTGGAATTGGTATTTCAAGCGGCGAGTATTCACCGCCAATTTCACAATCCAAGAGAAGTTCAGATGTCATCGCTGTTAAGCATTAAAACCGGTGGATGTCCAGAGGATTGTGGATATTGTCCGCAAGCAGCGAGATATCATACAGATGTTGAAGCGCACAAATTAATGACCGTTGATTCAGTAATTGAGCAAGCAAAAAACGCTAAAGCCAATGGGTCTTCAAGACTTTGTATGGGAGCAGCATGGAGAGAAGTACGTGATAATCGTGATTTCGATAATGTAATCGAAATGGTACAAGCCGTGAATGATCTTGACATGGAAGTATGCTGTACTTTGGGAATGATGAACGAGGAGCAAGCGGTTCGTCTTAAAAAAGCGGGACTATTTGCCTATAATCACAATTTAGATACGTCGAAGGATTATTACGGTGACGTTATTTCAACGCGTGAATATGAAGACCGTTTGAACACGATTGATAATGCAAGAAAAGCCGGTATTTCTGTTTGTTCCGGTGGAATTATCGGAATGGGTGAGGCTGTTGAGGACCGCGTTGGATTGTTGATGAGTTATATGGAAATGGAAACACCTCCGGAATCGATTCCGATCAATGCCTTGGTAGCAGTTGAAGGTACACCGATGGAACAACAAAAACCAATTGAACAATGGGAAATGATCCGAATGGTCGCTACTGCAAGAATCCTATTCCCAGAGTCTATCATTCGATTATCGGCAGGAAGAACGAAAATGAATATGGAGGGTCAAGCTTTGTGTTTTATGGCTGGAGCAGGATCTATTTTTGCCGGCGATAAGTTGCTAACAACGCCAAATCCAGAGTTTAACGAGGATAAAGAAATGTTCGACATTTTAGGCTTGATATCTAAAGCGCCTTTTGCAGATGGAGAAAAACCAGTTACCGAAAAGGATGAGAAGATCGAAGCTAGAAAACAGATGGAAAGAGAACGTGAAGAAGCTTTGGCTACCGCAAGGATTGAAGCACAAAAAAATGGTTTTGAGCCAAGAAAAATTACTCAAATTTAAAATTCATGGATTCTTGGCTACAAGATGAATTAGATAAAAGAACACAAAAGGGAACTATTCGTTCCCTTTCTTTTTTTGAGGATGGATTCGACTTTATTTCAAACGATTATTTAGGTCTTTCAAGGCATACTTCAGTTGAAAATGATTGCGTGATAAAGGGTTCAACAGGTTCCAGACTGATGGCAGGGAATTCGCTAGAAGCGGAAGAATGTGAAAGGGAGCTGCAAGAATTTTTTAGAGTTCAGGGAGCTCTGGTGTTTAATTCTGGATATGCTGCTAATGTCGGATTTTGGAGTTCTGTACCCCGAAGAGGAGACCTTATCTTATTTGACGAACATGTGCATTCTTCCATGAAAGATGGAGCTCGACTTTCGCAGGCTACGATGTACTATTTTAAACATAATGACCTCAATAGTTTAAAAGCGAAATTGGAAAAATTTAAAGGTAGAGTTTTTGTTGGTGTTGAAGCTTTGTATTCCATGCACGGTGATATAGCTCCAATTGCGGAAATTATTGAACTAAAAAAGCAAGTCGATTTCCATTTGGTTGTTGACGAAGCACACAGTTGCGGAGTAGTGGGTGAACACGGCAGAGGATTAGTAAACGAATTAGGTCTTGAGAAGGAGGTATTTGCTCGCATTATAACATTCGGAAAAGCCTATGGTTTCCATGGGGCAGCAGTTTTAGGTAGTGAAATCTTGCGTTCTTTTCTTATCAATTTTGCTCGCTCATTCATTTATACCACTGCATTACCTCCAAAAGATTATCGAATCATATCTGGTAAGGTAAGTCATCCAGAGATTCCCCAAAGAATGGCTCAATTGAAGCAGAACATTGAAACTTTTAGGCAACTTATGAACGACCGTCCTCTTAGTTCGTCAAAGTTCTCCCCAATACAAATGCTCAATATTGGCGATGTAAAACGGTGTCATCGGATTGCACACTTTCTTCAAGAAAACGGATTGCAAGTTAAAGCAATAATATCACCCACGGTAAAGGAAGGGGAAGAGGGGATTAGAATTTCTCTGCACAGTTTTAATTCATCAACTGAGATGATTTATTTGTCTGAGAAAATTCATCAAGCGTTCGCTTTAAGTTGATGAATGAATTCCGATCCTTCTCAATATATTCTAGCGCCCCTAATCTCAATGCTTTTATGGCTATATGACTGTATTCCTGACCGGAAAGATATATAAACTGAAGGGATGGAATCTTTTCTTTTATTTTTTCTAACACGTCCAATCCTGTGGAATGGATGAGATGATGGTCTAAAATTAACAATGTGGGTTCCTTCTTAATCGAAGATAAAAAGACGTCTTCGTCGTGATATAGTTCAATGTTTTCATAGTCGTTGGACATTAAATAGTTCTTCAACAAATTCCCAAAAAAGGTGTCGTCCTCCAGAATCACGATTTTAAAATTATTAGACATTTGCATAGGTTTTTATAGTTCAATTGCAAGATAAACCATGTAATTGAAGTTTTAAAACAGACTACTGAGTAAAAAGGGCAATTGGTTGAAAAATCAATAAAGTAACTCCCAAACGCTGTGGTAAGCGTGATTTTGTTCGCAATACGTTAGTAAGGCAGAATAAAATGGATCTGTACCCAGTGTTGAACTATCACCAATAATGACCAGTTTATCTTTTGCGCGCGTAAGTGCAACGTTCATTCTTCTGTAATCCATAAGAAATCCAATTTTTCCTTCTCTATTGGAACGGACACAGGAAAGATATATTTCTCTCATTTCCTGACCTTGGAAACTGTCAATGGTGCTTTTACGAATTTCCTTTGGAAGGACTTCCTTGCTGAGAACTATTTGACCAGAATAAGGTGAAATAAATGCTATTTCATTTAGAGGCGCTTTGGATTGAGCAATTAGTTTTAATACGATATCAAGCTCTTGCTTATTAATGTAGCTGCTTCCTTGCTCTTCTGACTCTTCCTCAAAATCCGCTCCTGCAGTGTCGTAAAATTCTAAATGATGATTTTCAAGCGACAAATGCTCGGCAGTTAAAAGTTGTTGCTTGTAAAAATACTCGTTGGAGAAGTTCGCGATCTGAGCCGGCATTCTGTATTGAACATTCAGAAATGAAACATCCTGAAAAGTTGAAATTGCACGTTCTAAAATTGATATGTTAAAGCCTTTTTTTGCTGCAGGGTCAGATAATACCGTTGGAGGCAACTGAAATGGGTCGCCGGCTAAAATAATATTTTTAGCCAATGGGATGACAGTCCAGGCAAGTGGTTCAAGACATTGACCTGCTTCATCAATGATCAAAAGGTCGAAAGATTCATTGCTGAGTCGGTCATCTAAAAGTCCGATGGGCGTGCCGAGAATTACCTTTGCATCCTCGATAAGTGTGTTTTCAAAATGTTTTAACAGGTCACGTATCTCGTGTTGGATGTTTTTTACCTCTTTTCTCAATAAATTACGCTGGTTTCGTTCGTCCTTGCCAAAATTTCGTTTGTATTGAAAGGACATTTTACGCAATTCTTCTGCTTTTATTTTGAGCGTTTTGAGCGTTTTTTCCATTTTACTATCCTTGATGGCTCCTTCAAGGGTGTATGGTAAGACCCTGTCATGCATTTTTGTTTGATTACCCACTCGTAGAAAAGGAATTTTAGTGGGAATCAAGGAAATCGCAAAATGATCCACTGCGGCATTGCTTGGTGCAGCAACAAGCACTTTTTTGCCATTAGTAACATGTTGTCTGA
Source organism: Crocinitomicaceae bacterium (assembly GCA_041596415.1). Classification (GTDB taxonomy): domain Bacteria; phylum Bacteroidota; class Bacteroidia; order Flavobacteriales_D; family Crocinitomicaceae; genus M0103. Next base: position 5,181 of record JBFHIN010000043.1, read on the forward strand.
CTATTTCAATTAAGGTAGTTGTCTTTCCTGTTCCAGGAGGTCCATGAATGATCTTAATTTTTTCGTCATTAAAACTGTGTTCAACTGCAGTTCGTTGACTAGAATTCAAGCCCTCGTTATAGAAAGTCAGGATTTTTTTAGCCTCCTTCGTTGTTGGTTCAACGGATGCAGTTGTGTCGCCATGGAGCTGGTTAAATAATTGTGTAAGTTCTTTTGTCTCAGGAATTACTTTAACAGCTTCCTCCATTTTGGAAAAAGTGTAAGTATCCGGAACAATGCGAACTCCGACATTTTTATCTTCGATCCAGTCCGGAAAATCCGAAGAATACAAACGGATTTGCATTTGATTGCCTTCGTTTGAAAGTAAAACGGCTCTGGTGTTGCCTTCATCACTGAAAACTTCAAGTGACATACCATCTCGAAATGAATTATTTCCGGAAAAATAGGGGATAGATATTCTGATTTCGGGGTAATCTGCAAACCCATAATTGCGATTAATAATACGAATTGGTTGTATTAGAAGACCGTCCTTTTTTAGCTGTGTAAGCGAGATTTTATCTGTTGCGGAGAATTTGCGTAAATGCTCCTCTTTTTCCAGTTTCAGACATTCGAGTAAAGTATTGAAAGGGCCGGAGAGTATTTCCATGTAAGGATTGTTGTGTTTATTTGATAGATCCAATGACTAAAATAGACAAAAAAAAGCCGCTCTAAAGCGGCTTTTCATGATTGTATATAAATTTATACAGAAGCTATTTTATCAGAAAGGTATTCACCTGCTTTCAATTTCCCTACGATCTTAGAGAAACAGTCGATGGTGTAATTTACATCTTCTAATGTATGAACAGCTGTCGGAATCAATCTTAAAATGATCATTCCTTTAGGAACAACCGGATAAACAACCATTGAACAGAAAATGTTATAATTCTCTCTCAGGTCATAGATCAAGTTTGTTGATTCGGGAATAGAACCACTCATATAAACAGGCGTTACACATGAATTTGTTTCACCGATCTCAAAACCTGCTTCCACTAATCCTTTTTGAAGTGCATTGGTAATCTTCCAAAGATTGTCCTTAAGCTCAGGCTGAGTTCTCATCAATTCTAAACGCTTTAAAGCACCAATCACTAAAGTAATAGGCAACGCTTTTGCGAAGATTTGTGAACGCATGTTGTAACGTAAGTATTCAACAACTTGCTCATCACTTGAAATAAATCCACCGATCAATGCAAAAGATTTTGCGAAGGTACCAAAGTAGATGTCTATTCCATCCTGACAGTTTTGTTCAATTCCTGTTCCACCACCATTCTCACCCAGAACGCCTAGTCCATGAGCGTCGTCAACGAATAATCTGAAATTGAATTTTTTCTTCAGGTCAACGATCTCTTTCAAGCGACCTTGATCTCCTCTCATTCCAAAAACACCTTCAGTGATCACTAGAATTGCTCCACCTTGCTCTTCAGCTAATTTAGTAGCACGCTCTAATTGTTTTTCACAATCTTCAACATCGTTGTGCTTGAATACGTATCGTTTACCCATGTGCAAACGAACTCCGTCAAGAATACAAGCATGAGATTCAGCGTCGTACACGATCACGTCTCTACGGTCAACCAAACAGTCGATCGCTGAAACCATTGCCTGATAGCCGAAGTTACATAGTATCGTATCCTCTTTTTGTACAAAAGCTGACAATTCACTCTCTAACTGCTCATGGTAATTCGTATTACCACTCATCATTCGTGCACCCATAGGAGACGAATAACCAAACTGTGCCGCAGCATCTGCATCAGCCTTGCGTACTTCAGGATGATCAGCCAATCCTAAATAGTTGTTCAAACTCCAATTCAAACGTTTCTTCCCTCGGAACATCATGTGAGGACCTATTGGTCCTTCCAGCTTCGGAAAAGTAAAATATCCGTGAGATTCTTTGGCATGCATTCCAATTGGACCTCTGTTGTTTTTGATTTTTTCAAAAATGTCTTGAACCATATCAATTCTATTTCCTTAATACTCGCAGTTCTTGCGCTAAATTTTTATAATAGTTGCAAAATTAGGGAATTTGAATGAATTACTATAAAATTCATATCTAATATTATTAACATACTAATTGACAGGCAAACTTTTATCCAACAAATAAATAAAACCGGCGATTGCCGCACAGCCTAATTCCAATTCTCTTTTGTTGACATTTTCAAATACGTCACTCGGTGCGTGGTGAAAATCAAAATAACGTTGAGAATCAGGTACAAAGCCGAAAAGTGGAATTTCCTTGTTGTAATTTTTTAAAGGAGAAATATCCACTCCTCCATATCCTTTGTCGAATTCCGATAGTTCGTAAGGTTTGAAAATAGGCGCAAAAGATTTCAATAATTGTTGAAAATGCTCAGGGCCATCACAATGAAAGCCACGTGGAGAAAATCCACCTCGATCACTTTCCAGTGCTGCCACCACTTTTTCCTTGTTTTTATCCGTCATTTCGGCATAGGACTTTCCACCCATATTGCCATTTTCCTCATTCATGAAAAACACTAATCTCAAGGTGTGTTGGGGTTTGTATTTCAACTCTTTCAAAATACGCAATGCCTCCATGCAATGAACGATTCCTGCACCGTCATCGTGAGCACCTTCACCGGTATCCCAGGAGTCAAGGTGTCCGCCAAAAGTGATGATCTCATTAGGGAACTTCGTCCCTTTCATTTCTGCAATGACGTTATATGATACGGCATCAACATAATCCCTGCAATCAAGTTCGAACTTAAAATGGTTGGCCGATTTTTCCATCAACAATTTTGAAAGGATTTCCGCATCAGCGGTTGATAGTGCTGCAGCCGGAATCTTTTTAACACTGTCATTATAATGCATGGATCCGGTGTGCGGGTGATGATCAACAGGCATTCCGATCGAACGGATCAAGATAGCTTTGGCTCCAAGACGAGCTGCTTCAACAGCCCCAAAAGCACGAATTGAATAACATCCACCATAGGCTTTGAAGGTGTTGATCTGAGATTCATCCATGGCTTGATTCAGAAACACAATTTTACCGTTAACGGCTGAAGCTTTGGCTTTTTTCAATTCATCCAAATGCTTGAATTCAATAATTTCACCTTCCATTAATCCTGCAGTTCCGACAGAACCGCCCAGGGCAAGTAGTTGTGTTTTAATTACCTGGCCATTTTTCAACTGGATCCACCCACTTTCTTTTGTGCCACGTTCCCAATGTGGAACTTTTATCTCTTGAAGATAAACTCTGTCGAAACCGTATCCTTCCAGTTTTTTCTTTCCCCATTCCACTGCCATTTGCGCCTCAGATGAACCTGATAATCTGGCACCAACATCTTTGCATAAACTTCTAAGGTCTTCATAAGCCTTTCCTTTGCTTAGTGCTTGGTTGTATATTTCACGTAAGAAAATCGAATCATTTTGTTGGCTAAAACATACGGATGCTGAAAACAACAAGATTAAAAACTTAAGTTGTTTCATGCTTGAAATTTGTTTTTTAGATTTTTTAGACCCTGCTCGTAATCTTTACCAATAAAACGGTCCATCATTCTTCCCATCACTCGGGATAATGGATTTTTCCCCATATCTGACAAGAAATACCAGGTAACTTCTGTCCCATTTCCCTTTTCTACCAGATTGAAGCCGCATTTTGCATTTCCTCGTGGACCAAAATTCAAATCCATTTCAACATGATTAGGCTTTTTAATCTCTGTGATCTGCATTGATCCTTTACCTACCTGTTTATTTCCTTGCCAAGTATATTTAGCGCCAATTTCACCGGGACTGCCAATGAACTCCTGTTGAATATTCGGGTCCTTTAAGGTCCAAGGGTTCCATTGCACAAATTCCTGGAAGTTAGATACTTGGTCGAAAACTTCATCCGGATGACCGGCAACCTCAATTTTTCGTTCAACTTTTATAATTCTTGGTGAAAGCAGTCCAATGATTATCAACAAGATAAAAAATGTAATCGCCCCCAATAAAAAATAGATAAGAATTGACATAGCTATGTAATTTTTTAGTGTTAGCGAAGATAAGGTAAAAAGTGAAATGTTCTTAATGAATTGGTCTGATCACTAACGAATACTTATCTTTGTAAAAAAAAAATAAGAATGGCTTTAAAATGTGGTATAGTTGGTTTGCCAAACGTAGGGAAATCAACGCTTTTTAATTGTTTATCAAATGCCAAGGCACAATCGGCAAATTTTCCGTTTTGTACCATTGAACCAAATATTGGAACTATTTCTGTACCGGATCCACGTTTGGAACTTTTAGAGACATTGGCAAAACCGCAAAAAGTGATACCTACGACTATGGAGATTGTCGATATCGCCGGTTTGGTGAAAGGAGCATCCAAAGGTGAAGGATTAGGGAATCAGTTTTTGGCAAATATCCGTGAAACAGACGCAATCATACATGTTTTAAGATGTTTTGATGATGGAAATATTATTCACGTAGATGGAAATGTAAATCCTGTACGCGATAAGGAAATTATTGATATTGAATTACAATTGAAGGATCTTGAAACGATCGAAAAACGAATCGTCGCTATTGCACGTCAATTGAAGTCAGGAGACAAGGAGATAGTGAAAGAGAACGAAGTTGCTTTGCGTATTAAAGAAGGTCTCGAAAAAGGTCTTTCTGTCAGAGCACTTGATTTTGATGAAAAAGAAATTGAGATCGTTAAAAGTTTTCAATTAATCACTTCCAAACCGGTATTATACTTGTGTAATGTGGATGAAGGATCTGTGAAGAATGGAAACCAGTACGTGGAACAAGTGAAAGAAGCTGTAAAAGATGAAAATGCCGAGGTTTTGGTAATCGGTGCAAAGATCGAAGCAGATATTACTGAATTAGAAACCTACGAAGAACGACAATTGTTCTTGGATGAGTTAGGATTGGAGGAGCCTGGGGTAAATCGTTTGATTAGA
>JBFHIN010000044.1:0-10035 GCA_041596415.1 Crocinitomicaceae bacterium
CACAATCGTTTTCTTAGAGCTAAGCAAGGTCTTACCATTCATATCAAATAAGTCGATCACTACATCTGACTGTTGATCAAAATCATTGATATCGACTATCAATTGATCACCGTTTTGATATATTTTGATCGTCGCTTTTTCTAAACTATTTTGGGGTGTATTCCAGATATCCTGCATACTAAAAGAAAAAATTCTTGTTTTGCGTGAACCACTGGCACCAATATACTCTCCGGTGTACCAAAATGTTTTACCATCCGGATCTAGTGTCATCTGTGCGTAATCGCCAAATCGATTCCCTCCACTCTGTGCGCTAACCCCTGCAATTGCAATTTGTTCTTGCAAGGTCATTTGCCCAGGTGCATGCCAAGAATATCGTCCTGTAAATCCAAGTGAAGGAAAAGAATTTGGTCCAGAGATTGAGAAGCCCATTCCAATATTCATTTGATTATCCATTGCAATACTCCCTAAAAAACGTGAATCGCCATCGGGCGCATACGTTCCTTCTTGAAAAATCGCAAACTGACCGGTCGCTTCATCTTGACGAAGTTCATACCAACGTATTCCGCCTTTATCACTTCCATTTACATCCACAACATTACAAAGCATTACCGTGTTAAATCCTGCCCATCGCATATACTGTGCACGATAGTTGAATACTGAGGCTATTGCATCAATTTTTTGAGCCGAACCTTTTTGCACGATATCATCCCAAGAATTAGTAAAAACAGAATTAAAAGCACTTGGAAAAAGTGATTGGTGAGTTGTAATCGTAGAGTTTGCCGGAGTTGTCCAATCGACGCTCATCTTTAATATTTTAATCTGATCGCTGGTTACACCACTCCATGAGTCATCTTGAAAATAAAACATATAATTCGGCGTGCCAAACGGTGGTAAAGAACCATCAGCATCAGCCGGAAGAACGCTTTTGAATCCATAACCTGTAGCCATTGCAGGTAAATTAAGCGCGATCATTGATGCTGATGCGTCACCTGCTAGCATTTTTGTTCGATCGAAAGCTACTGCATTCTTATTCCCTGAATTGGAGGTCATATAATATCCATCCGACCAAATAGAAAACTTAGGATAATCCGGAAATTGTGTAAATGAATACGAGTAAGTATAATAAGTACTTGTCGGATCAGGTGAAGTTGATACAGCAAATAATATTTTATTCCCTGTCAATTGAAATTGAGTAATCACCCAACGATCGGCATGCCTATCGTACATAACGATCGGATCTCCGTCATTTGTACTTCCGGCCCACAAAGAACTCAAGTTCAATATTCCTGTGATCGCTGTACCATTTTTATCGTAAACACGATATTTTGTATTAACTGCTTGAACATAATGGTTTGGTCCTGCAGCACCCGATGGATCCGGTGGAAAGGCTCCATTCAATCCGTCCCAATTTTTAATTGCCGCCTTTGTAGGTTGAGTACCGAAATTATCTTGGAGAATGGGATCTTTACCCAAAGGAAGAGCGTTCTGATTTACAGCCTCAGGTCGCTTACGATTCTCCTTTACTTCACCTTCATTGTGCGTTGCCGGATCAAATTCGTTTGCCAACGGTAGATCTTTCAATGGTATTGAAACCCCTAAAAACTCACCCTTTCTAAAAGTGAGATCGGGCGTGTTTATTTCATTTTGAGCATGGCTAACAAAATAGGCAAAACACAGAAGGCCCGTGAATAATGTATTGATTCTCATGTATGTAAAATTACAACGTTTTATTTCCAATTGGATAATTTCAAGACGAAAAAAAGGTCTGCCAAGTGACAGACCTTTAAAAATTTATTTGATCGCTTAGGCGTTCTTCATGTTCATTTCGTCAAGAACATTCATTACACCTTTAACTGCCTCAGCAGATTCTTTCAATAATTCTTGTTCTTCTGCATTCAGATCAAGTTCAATAATTTTCTCGATACCATTTTTTCCAAGTACAACAGGAACTCCTAAATAAATATCCTTCATTCCATACTCACCTTGCAACCAAGCACATACTGGGAAAATTCTTTTCTGATCGCGAATAACCGCCTCAACCATTTGTGCAGCTGCCGCACCAGGAGCATACCATGCAGATGTTCCTAAAAGTTTTACGATCTCACCACCACCGAATTTAGTACGTTCGATGATTTCATTCAATTTTTCTTCGGAAATCAGTTCAGTAACCGGAATACCTGAAACTGTCGTATATCTTGGTAGTGGAACCATAGTATCCCCATGTCCACCCATTAAAATTGCCTGAATATCTTTAGGCGAAACATTCAATTCCAACGCTAGGAATGAACGATATCTTGCTGTATCCAAAACACCAGCCATCCCGAATACTTTTTTCGAATCAACTTTTGCAGTTAAATACGCGCAATATGTCATTACGTCCAATGGATTGGAAACAATGATAATGATCGCATTTGGCGAATATTTTACTACATTTTCTGTAACGGTCTTAACGATTCCGGCATTTGTAGCAATTAAGTCATCACGAGACATTCCCGGTTTTCTTGGCAATCCAGAAGTAATAACTACTACATCAGAATCTTTTGTTTTCGAATAGTCATTCGTTGAACCGATTGTTCTTGAATCGTAAAGATTTATTGGTGATGTCTCCCAAATATCCAATGCTTTTCCTTCAGCAAACCCTTCCTTAATATCTAGTAATACAATTTCATTTGCAATTTCTCTTTGTGCAAGAACATCCGCACAAGTCGCACCAACATTACCGGCACCAACTACTGTAACTTTCATTTATTAGAGTTTTATTATTTATTCCACGATTAACGGCTACGAATTTAATATTTAAATGCAAATAATTTCTTTATTTGTAATGAATTTTGGTCGATCCTTCTTTTTTTTCAGCAAAAAAGCAACCGAGAATTGAAGCGAGCGTCTACCTAGTGATTAGAATGTGGAGAACAAAGAAAAGTTAAAGCGAATAATAGATGGCTGCTTGCGAAATGAACGCAGATCGCAAGAGGAATTATTTAAACTTTTCTATGGTAAGATGCTGGCGGTTTGCATGAGATACATGCCCGATCAGGATAGTGCTCAAGAAGTTCTTCAGGAAGGTTTTATTAAGGTCTTTGAAAAGTTAAGTGCATTTGATTACAAAGGCTCTTTCGAGGGTTGGATTAGACGGATAATAGCAAATACAGCTATTGACGCCTACAGAAAATCAAGGAAGGATCCTTATTTGACGGATGACGACAACGACTTCAAGATAGGAGGTGAAAATCCGATGCTTGAAAAAGAGGAAGAAGAAATTGTTGAGTTGAAAGGTGAAATGGCCTTGGAAGCAATTCAAGAATTATCACCTGCTTATAAAGCGGTCTTCAACCTTTATGTCATGGAGGAATATTCTCATAAAGAGATCGGTGAAATACTCGGTATCAGTGAGGGTACTTCAAAGTCGAACTTAGCTAAAGCCAAAATGAACCTTCAAAAAATATTAAAAGAAAAATTCATGAACATTGATTGACATGAAAAATGGAATAGAAGAAAATATAAAAACAAGTTTGCAAGGATACGAAATGCCGTATGACAAGAATGCTTGGACTTCAATGAGCCAGCGTCTTGATGCTGTCATGCCAATTACTCCTAAGCCAACTTTCGGTAAATTCTTTATAGGTGGGGCTGCTATCGTAGGAATAGCGGTAACTACTTATGTCATGTGGCCTAAAGAAAAAACTGAAAATAATATCGTAGCAAAAGAGCTGTCAACTATTACGGATGACAACGATCAAGAAACGATAAACAAAACGATCAAAGAATCTGCACCAAGTACTGTTACAAATGCAGAGAAATCAACAACTAAAACAGAAAATGCAACGCAACAAGTTGCTATACCGCGCAATAGAACTGAGCAACTAGCACCTAATGTCGTTCCAAACCCACCGGCAAACAACGCTAATAATACGCAACTATCAACGAGCAATACTAGTAATAATACCAATAATAATATTCCTGAAATTGGTCAAGGAAAGGAAATAATTGTTCCTACAGTCGACAACCTTTGTTTAGGTGATCAAACTATTATAAAGAATGAAAATGACCTGGCTCTTTATATTTTAGACCCGAATGGTGCTAAAACTAAAATTGCAGCAAATAAGGCTGGTTCATTCTCAGGAAAACTAGAAGGAAAGCATGAAGTAGGCGTTATTGAAAATGGAAACTTTAAATCGCTTGGTGCTTTTAACGTGTTAAGTCTTCCAAAAGTAGAATTTACTATTGACGACCAAAACATATACGAGCAAGGTATTCCTTCAATCGCATTGAAAGCCAACTCCAATGGTTCCTCATATCAGTGGAAGTTCGAAAATCAATCGGAAAAAGTATATGGTAAAGAAGTTAATGTTCATTATTTCAAAAAAGGTACATATGACATTACGCTAACTGTTCAAGGCGTTAATGGTTGTCAGGCGGTAGCTCAAAAACCTTTGACTATCAGAGAGGACTATAACCTACTTGCCGTAAACGCTTTTGATCCTATGTCTAGCGACAACCGTAAAAACCAATTTATACCGTTTGCTTTAACTCAAAGAAATGTAGATTTCAATATGATCATCATTGACCCTAAAGATGGAGCTGTGATCTTTGAAACGAACGATGCAACCAACACATGGAAAGGAGTTGACAAACGCAACGGGCAATTAGTGGAAAAAAATCAACCTTATGTTTGGCGCGTAATTATAAATAATCCTATTCGTGGTGAGCAACCGGAATACAAAGGAACTATTATTAGGCTATAAACCGTTAACTATAAAATCAGAAAGGAGAAGAAATTCTCCTTTTTTTTATGTCCATTGAATATGTGGTAACATTTTACTGAGTTCCGTTTTTTGCTCAAGAGTTCGTTGAAGATGTAATTTAGAGGCCTCACTTTCTGGCTGAATACTTCTATGTGCCAAATCCTTACGAACTTTAGCTACACGCTTTGCTAAGGCATTACTTTCATCCAAAATATAAACTTGCTGAAACCTTTCCCATATATAATCCACTGCCTCTTCAGACGGATGGACATGATCTCTTTTGAAGAATCGATAATCTCTCAATTCGTCTAAAACTATTTCGTAGGACGGAAAATACTCTACTCCTTGCTTAACTAAGTCGTGAATTGCCAAAATCAACACGGCTTTACTGCGATTATTCTCAATCAATCCATCGCGGAAATGTCGAACAGGACTAACTGTGAATACGATTTTCAATCGAGGGTTCAGTCTCCTTAAATCACTGATCACCTCTCCCCACTTTTCCGAAATTATTTTTTGATCTGTAATTTCTTTGGTGAATGAGACCGTTGGTATTTTGTGACAGTTCGCAACAATTTTATCGGTTTCCAATAAGCGATATCCCCAGGCTGTTCCAAAAGTGACAAAAAGATAATCCATCTCTTTCAAATAATTTAGCCACTCCTTTTTGATTTTCAACATTTTCTGAATCAGATCACCTTTTGACGAAGCATATAATTGTCCACTGGCTTCCCATGAAAAATACATGTTATCTCTTTCTAAAAAATCAATTTCTGTTTTACCATGAATTACAGATAAAATAAAATCGGCCAAAGGTAATGGATGAAAAATGGTTCCCAAGGGATTTGCACGCACTTGGTAGCCATAATATGCCGCTTTTGTAGCCATTTCGTCAGAGAAACAACTACCTATAAATCCAATTTGTGATTGATGATCTATTTTATTTTCCGCTTTCGGGATGTCAAACTGTAACTGAAATGAGACCATCTCTAACTCATTAAAGCTTTCGCATTTTCAATGGCAGCAAGTGAAATCTCTTCTCCGCTCATTAGACGAGCGATTTCCTCTACCCTCTCATGCTGGGATAAAATTCTCACAGAAGAATTTGCCCGATCGTTTTGTATTGATTTCTCTACTTTGAAGTGGTGACTAGCCCGTGCTGCCACTTGAGGTAAGTGTGTTATGGCCAGAAGCTGAAAATTAGCACCCATTTTATTAAGTAGATCTCCAATTTTCTGTGCAACATCTCCTGAAACACCTGTGTCGATCTCATCGAAAAGAACAGTAGGTAGAATTTGTTTTTCAGAGATCATCTTCTGTAATGCTAACATTACTCTCGATAGTTCTCCCCCACTCGCCGCTTTTTCAATAGGTACGGCCGGAATACCTACATTGGCAGAAAACAAAAGTTCCAGAGACGAATTTCCAAACTTGTTCAATTCATCAGATTTATACAAATCAAATTGAAGCCTCGTGTGTGGCAACTTCAGCTCATATAAAATTGCTTCCAACGTTTTCTCTACATTGACAGCTTCCTTAACTCTTTGCTCGTGTAATTCATTTGCTTCTGATTGCAGCTCACTTCGCAGTCTATCTATTTCATGCTGAAGTTGTTGGATTTCTTCAGATTGATCTGCCAATTTAGTAATGCTATTCGTCAAGTGTTGCTGTAACTGCAATAATTCACCTTGATTTTTTACATTATACTTGTTTAATATACTGTTAAATACATTTAGTTTTTGGTCGATCTCAAATTTTCTTTGTGGATCGTTTTCAATGCTTTCAAGTTTAGAACTTGCCTCATTAGCGATATCTTCGAGCTCAATCAAGGTAGAGTTCCACCTCGATGTCAAATCACCAATCGTTGGATCCAATTGTGACAATTTATCCAGTATTGTTTTGATGTCTCGCATTTGAGGACTTATATTCTCCTCTACACTTGAGCTTAAAGCCGAATAAATTTTCAGAAGGTCTTCGCTATTTTCTAAAATATTCCATTCCCTTTCCAATGCAGTATAATCGATGCTATCGAGAGATAATTGTGCTAGCTCGTTAAGCTGAAACTGTATATAGTCTTGATCTGAAGCACTTTTAGCATTGTCGTTTTGAATATCATCAAGTTGTCTGTTTTTTTGCAGAAGTTGGTTATATCTTATGGTAAAGCCATCAACCCTCTTCTTTAAACCCGTTAAAGTGTCCAAAACATTCAATTGATAGTTCTTATTCTTAAGTTCTAGCGTATTGTATTGCGAATGTATACTGATCAACTTTTCAGTAAGCGTGCGTAGTGTCGTTAAACCAACGGGTGTGTCATTCACAAAGCTTCGCGATTTGCCATTTCTGCTTATTTCGCGACGAATGATCGTGTTTGGATCATAGTCCAAATCGTTTTCAACAAAAAAATCTTCTAACTGAAGATCTGTAATGTTAAAACCCGCTTCAACAACAGATTTATCTGCCAGCGGACCAATAACAGAAAAGTCGGCACGTTCGCCCATGATTAGATTCAGCGCGTTGAGTAAAATCGATTTCCCTGAACCTGTCTCACCTGTTAAAGCCGTAAATCCCTTGTGTAGGTCAAGCTCCAATTGGTCGATGAGTGCAAAGTTTTTAATGCGTAAACTCGACAGCATTAATTCAAAATTTCTTGGTACTTAGAGGAATTCGCCGGATCCAGACGTTTTAGCAGATTTACCACATCCGATTTCTCCTTTGCATCTGCATCTGCATATAGATTTTTTAATTCGACAGACTTGGCCTGAACAAAATTCAGTAAATTGATCGAATTAGGTCGAGTAGCCACAACACGATTTAATTTATTGAGCGCATCATACATTGCCTTTCGTCCACCAACTTTATCATCGTACAACTTATCAATTCCCTGGCGATGATACATATAATTACATTCTCTTAGTGGTTCAAAAAGTTGATGAAGAACGTTATCTACCAAATAAAAGCGATTTCGTTTGCCCGATTCATTAGATTTCCACCCCGGAGCACTAGCAGACTGTGCATTTGAAACGATTAACTGTGCTTCATTAAAGTACTGCGTTCCACCTTTTAAAGAAAAACTGTCGTAGTCCATACCGATAATGAAATAGGCGTAAAATGCCAGCATCGAAGTTAAATTATCACGATATTGATTAGGAGCGTATATGAGAACAGCATTTCGGGAATACGAAAAAGTTACATCATCATCCTGAAAATTGAAGACTGTCGTGTTATAACTTGAATTGAACGCAGGTCTTGACGATTGAACTTGCATAGATCCGGAATATGTTCCGGGTGAAGGAATCGAATTGATCTGTAGTTGTATATTACAATTGATTCTCTCTTCAACTTTGAACTTATCTTTGGTCCACTGTGTGGTATTCATCATGTCATAGATCGTCTGCTTCAATTGATCAAAAATTTCCTTTTCCACTGAGGTCACTTCTAATCTTGCATCAGTAATAATGCTCACCTGACAATTTAATTCCTGTGAAAAACACCCAAAAAAAACTCCACTAAAAAGCAATCCCAGAATACCTGCCTTCATTATTTAAAATTTATCATGTGATTCACAATATCGTCTGCAACTTGTGACTTTGATTTTAACTCAAATCTAGTCAAATTATTGTGTTTGTCCAATATAGCGATCTTGTTAGTATCACCCGCAAAACCGGCTCCCTCATCTTCTAATGTGTTAACAACAATAAAATCAAGATTCTTTTTTTTGAGTTTAACCTTAGCATTTTCGATGGGATTATTGGTTTCTAGCGCAAAACCAACAAGAAATTGTGCGTCCTTTTTATGTTCACCCGCCCAATACAATAGGTCAGGATTTTTAACCATTTTGAGCACGAATTCAGTATCCTCTTTTTTAATTTTTTGTCCCGCTACTTCATCAGGTCTGAAGTCAGCAACTGCAGCAGAAAATATTCCCATATCCACATTTGTCCAATACGTTTTTACCAGATCAAACATTTCAGTGGCAGATTTAACGCGAAACAAACGTAAATTATCGTGTTCAAGATTAAGATTACTTGGCCCGCTAATTAAAATGACCTGCGCTCCCTCCTTTAAACATTTTTCGGCTAATGCATACCCCATTTTCCCAGTAGAAAAATTTCCAACGAAGCGAACTGGATCGATCAGTTCATAAGTAGGTCCTGCAGTAATAAGTACGGTTTTATTGCGCAGTGCTTGTGAGCTGTCTAAACTTGCAAAATGCGTCTCAATCACTTTAGCGATCGTTTCAGGTTCAGCCATTCGACCTTCTCCTTCAAGTCCACTGGCCAATTCGCCTGATTCCGCCGGAATGATTTTTACACCGTGACTTGCGATCAATTTTAAATTGTGCTGAGTGGTTGGATGACGGTACATATCCAAGTCCATGGCCGGAGCAACAATCGTTGGGCACTTCATGGACAAATAAGTAGCCAGTAATAAATTATCTGATGAACCATTAGCCATTTTAGCTAAGGTGTTGGCTGTTAAAGGGGCGATTACAAAAAGATCCGCCCAGAGTCCATATTCGACGTGGTTAGTCCATACTCCCGTCTTTTTGTCCCAAAATTCAATTCCTACCTCATTTTTAGATAAAGTTGAAAGAACCAGAGGACTAATAAAATCAGAAGAGGCAGGAGTCATAATAACTTTGACTTCTGCCTCCAATTTTTTCAATATACGCACAAGGAATGCGATTTTATAAGCCGCAATTCCTCCTGATATTCCGAGAAGGATGCGTTTTCCTTGAAGCATATTATTTTTCTTTAGCCTTCTCCTCCGGAGTTCTCATATAGATCTTATCGTCTACAAGTTCTTGCATAGCAATAGCCACCGGTTTCGGAAGTTTCTCGTAAAACTTAGAAATTTCAATTTGCTCACGGTTTTCGAAGATCTCCTCCAAATTATCAGTTGAAGAAGCAAACTCTTGCAATTTTTGCGTAAGTTCTTCCTTCATTTCAACACTAATTTGGTTGGCACGCTTTGACATAGCAACGATCGACTCGTAAATGTTACCAGTCTCCTTTTCCATTTTGATTGTATCACGCGTCACTGTTGAACGCTCAGCTGTACTGTTTTTGAAGTTCATTCTAACTTATTTTCCGTAATTAATTTTGTGGAGTTCCTCCTGCATTCTATCGCTAATATCATTCAACTCGCGCTTATACACAGTATTCGGGTACTCAGCCACAAAAGTACGATATCTTTCGATAGTTTGTTCTATTCTTTCCTTTTTTTTGTTTTCAATACTATTCAAGGCAAGCAAATAAGAGTTTTTGATCATGATGTAGTAAGCTTCCTC
>JBFHIN010000045.1:0-10020 GCA_041596415.1 Crocinitomicaceae bacterium
GATCCGGCACCCGCAATAACCATTGTTGGACCATAGATCGATTCCACAGCGTCGCGCTGACTTTTATTCAGTTCATCTAAATAATAACTCATGGGATTGTCTTGTTTGCTTAAAATTGTGTCAATTTTGATATCAAATTGACACTACAAAAATAGGAAAAATAAGCCATTGTTTCAGTTTTTTATATCGGTGGAATTCGAATGTTTCTTGTAAAAAAGTAAAAATTAATTGCTTGGTTTAAGTGGATTAAATATTACTTTTGCCCATCGATAATTGAATAGTATGAGTCATTTAATTAAACCCGGCGTTGCCACAGGTGATGAAGTCCAACAAATATTTCGTTTGGCAAAGGAAAAAGGTTTTGCGCTTCCGGCCGTGAACGTTACCAGTTCATGTACAGTTAATGCTGTATTGGAAACCGCAGCAAAATTAAACTCACCGGTAATCATCCAGTTTTCAAATGGTGGTGCGCACTATTTTGCAGGTAAAGGCTTATCCAATGAAAACGAAAAAGCAGCTATTGCAGGAGGGATTGCTGGAGCTCATCATATTCATACACTTGCTGTAGAGTATGGCGCAACAGTAATTTTACACACAGACCACTGTGCCAAGAAGTTGTTGCCTTGGATCGACGGTTTATTGGAAGCGAGTGAAGTTCATTTCGCAAGAACAGGTACACCTTTGTACAGTTCGCATATGATCGATCTTTCAGAAGAACCGTTGAAGGAAAATATTGAAATCTGTCAACAATACCTGGAGCGAATGAGCAAAATGGGTATGACATTGGAAATAGAACTTGGTATTACAGGTGGAGAAGAAGATGGTGTAGATAATACAGGCGTTGATAGTTCTAAATTGTACACACAGCCTGAAGAAGTTGCCTTCGCATACGAAGAATTGAAAAAAGTTTCTGATCGTTTCACAATTGCTGCTGCTTTTGGAAATGTTCACGGCGTGTATAAACCGGGTAACGTCAAGTTGACTCCTGAAATTCTTAAGAATTCGCAGACTTACGTTCAAAACAAATACAATACAGAACATAATCCCATCGATTTCGTTTTCCATGGTGGTTCAGGGTCTACCTTAGATGAGATCAGAGAAGCTATTGGTTATGGCGTGATCAAGATGAACATTGATACGGATCTTCAATTCGCCTTTACTGAAGGAGTGAGAGATTACATGATCAGTAAGGTAGATTATTTAAGAACTCAGATAGGTAATCCTGATGGAGATGATGTTCCGAATAAAAAGTTTTATGATCCAAGAAAATGGATGAGAGAAGGAGAGATTACCTTTATCGATCGTTTGGTGAAAGCTTTTGAGGATTTAAATAATATTAATACTTTGTAAACTGAATTGGAAAATTCAGGCGTTAAAGAATAAGAAAAATGAGTTGGTTTAAGAGAAATAAAGAGGGGATTACCACTTCAACAAAAGAAAAGAAAGAAACGCCAGAAGGGCTTTGGGTAAAATGTACGAATTGTAAGACTTTGTTTACACAGGAAGATCTTGCTAAGAACTTTTATGTTTGTGAACGATGTTCAAATCACGAACGTATTGGGTCTGAAGAGTATTTTAAAATGATCTTCGATGAAGGGAAGTACACTGAGCTTGATGCTAAATTATCATCGGGTGACCCTTTAAAGTTTGAAGACACCAAGAAATACGTTGACAGAATTAAGGCTACGCAGAAAAACACAGGACTAACAGACGCAATACGCACTGCGAAAGGAAAATTAGATGGTGAATATTTGGTGATCGCTGCTATGGACTTTGCATTTATCGGAGGATCAATGGGGTCAGTGATGGGGGAGAAAATTGCCCGTGCAATAGATGAAGCGATCAAATTGAAAGCTCCTTTTATGATTATTTCTAAATCAGGAGGTGCTCGTATGATGGAAGCCGGATTTTCGTTGATGCAGATGGCTAAAGTATCTGGTAAACTTGGTCAACTTTCTGATCACAGGCTTCCATATATTTCCTATTTGACTGATCCAACAACAGGTGGGGTTACTGCTTCTTTTGCGATGTTGGGAGATATAAATATTGCCGAACCGGAAGCATTGATCGGTTTTGCTGGTCCAAGAGTCGTTAAGGAAACAATCGGTAGAGACTTACCGGAAGGTTTCCAAACTTCAGAGTTTGTACTTGAGCACGGGTTCTTGGATTACATCATTGATAGAACACAGATTCGCGAAACGCTTGGTTTATCCTTGAAGTTATTCAGAAGTTAATATGAACGATCCCACAGTAATTGTGGGATTTTTTTTGATTATGAAAATCGTAAAAAAAGTAGAACAAACAGTTCAACATTGGTCTGGCGGTGAAACACGTGAATTGTATATCTATCCCCCGGATGCTAGTTTTGAAGATCGAACATTTTTGTATAGGATAAGTACAGCTAGAGTTGATCTGGACGAAAGTTCGTTTACTAAGTTTGATGGTTTTGAACGTATTCTTATTCCTTTGAATAATTCCGTTTCGTTGTCCTTCAATGGGGGAGTGATGACAGAGATAAAGAAAGGTGAAAGTATTAAGTTTTCGGGAGAATGGGAGACAATCTCCAAAGGAAAAGTAGAAGATTTTAATGTTATTTTTCATCCTACTGTCCATCCAAGTGTTGCACTACAATCGTATCGTAAAGGAGATGTTTTTCCAGTACTCAATCAGAATGAATTGTTCGTATTCATCGTATCAGGTGAGCTTTTAATGAATAAAGAAAAGATTGATACAGGAGATTTTGTCAGGATTGATGCCTGTGAAGAAGTGGAAATGAAAGTTTTAGAGAATTGTACCCTTATTTTTGTAGGTATTTCTTTAGAATGAATGAGATTGTGATACGATATTAAAAATAAAGCATTATATTTGCCCCGTCGAAAGTCGACTACATAAAAATCATTTAAGTAATATTGGAATGTATATTAACACAGAAATTAAAAAAGAGATCTTCGCTAAACATGGTGGTTCTGAAACGAATACCGGTTCAGCAGAGGCTCAAATTGCATTGTTCACGTTCAGAATTTCAAATTTGACTGAGCATTTGAAGAAAAATCGTAAAGATTTTGGAACACAAAGATCATTGCAGTTGTTAGTAGGTAAACGTAGAAGTTTATTAGACTATTTGAAGAAAAAAGACATCGAAAGATACCGTGCAATCGTTAAAGAATTAGGCTTACGTCGTTAATCTTAAACGCACACAATTTTAAAGGGAGGGGGCAATCGATTCAAATCGACTGTCCCTTTTTTGTTAAAAAATTGGAAGAAAAAAAAACGAAGAATATGAATATAGGAACAAAAAAGTCCATAATTACCGGAGGGAAAGAGATTTCCGTTGAAACCGGAAAGTTGGCAAAACAGGCAGACGGTTCTGTCGTTGTAAGATTGGGGGACACCATGTTGTTAGCAACAGTTGTGGCTGCTCAAGAAGCAAAAGAAGGAGTAGATTTCCTTCCATTAACAGTAGATTATCGTGAGAAATATGCTGCAGCAGGGCGTTTCCCTGGTGGATTTTTCCGTCGTGAAGCAAGACCTAGTGAAAGTGAGATTTTGGTGATGCGTCTTGTGGATCGTGCATTACGTCCATTATTTCCGGATGATTATCACGCTGAAGTACAAGTAATGATTCAATTATTGGCCTATGATGGTGTGAATAATCCAGATGCATTATGTGGATTGGCTGCATCAGCGGCAATTGCTGTTTCAGATATTCCATTTAATGGTCCAATGTCTGAAGTTCGCATCGGACGTGTAAACGGAGAATGGGTAATCAACCCTACTATGGCTCAAATGGCTGAGTCTGATATCGACATGATGATTGCCGGTACAATGAAAGACATCAACATGTTGGAAGGTGAGTTCAAAGAAATTTCTGAATTGGAAATGGTTGAAGCACTTAAATTGGCTCATGCTGCAATTATCGAGCAATGTAAATTCCAATTGGAATTGGCTGCTGAAATTGAAAAGTCAAATCCAAAGCGTGTATATAGTCATGAAGTACATAGCGATGACGTAAAAACAAAAGTATACGATCTTGCCTTAGAAAAATGTAAGGAAGTAGCAAGAATGGGCTTAGCGAATAAAGCTAAACGTTCGGAGTTATTCGACGCTATAAAGGAAGAAGTTAAAACTGCATTCACTGAGGAAGAATTGGCTGAAGTTGGAGGATTGGTTTCGACTTATTTTTCTGAAGTGAAGAAAAAAGCAGTACGTCAGGTAATGGTTCACGAAGGAAAGCGTTTGGATGGACGTAAATTCGATGAGATTCGTCCGATTTGGGCTGAAGTAGATTATTTACCTATGGTTCACGGTTCAGCCGTATTTACACGAGGTGAAACCCAAGCTTTAATGACTTTGACTTTAGGAGGTAAAATGGATGAGCAGCTAATTGATGGTGCAACTTTCCGTGGAACTGAGAATTTCATGCTACATTATAATTTCCCGCCTTTCTCTACAGGTGAAGCAAAACCGTTAAGAGGAACATCGCGAAGAGAAATTGGACATGGAAATCTTGCACTTCGTGCATTGAAGCCTGTACTTCCAGAAGATAATGCGTATACGATTCGTTTGGTTTCTGAAATTCTAGAATCTAACGGTTCGTCTTCAATGGCAACGGTTTGTGCGGGTACATTAGCATTGATGGACGGTGGAGTTCAAATAAAAGCACCTGTTTCAGGGATCGCTATGGGATTAGTTGCGGAAGATGGGAAGTTTGTTGTTCTATCAGATATTTTAGGTGACGAAGATCATTTGGGAGATATGGACTTTAAAGTTACAGGAACTTCAAAAGGAATCACAGCTTGTCAGATGGATATTAAAGTGGATGGTTTACCATATGAAGTTTTAATTCAGGCACTTGAACAAGCTAGAGCAGGACGTTTACACATCTTAAATAAGATCGTTGAAACGATTGCGGTTCCTAATCCGGACTTCAAGCCTCAAACTCCTAGAATCGAGACAATGAATGTTCCGAATGAGATGATTGGAGCGATTATCGGACCTGGAGGTAAGATCATCCAAACCATGCAAAAAGAAACAAATACAGTCATCACAATTGAAGAATTACCTGGAGGTGAAGGACGTGTACAAGTTGTCTCTAATAATGGGGATGATATGGCAGAAGCAATGCGTCGTATCAAACAAATTGCGTTTCCACCTCAAGTAGAAGAAGGTGTAGTGTATGAAGGGAAAGTTAAATCAGTAAAAGATTTCGGTTGTTTCGTTGAAATCATTTCTGGAACTGACGGTTTGATTCATATTTCTGAGTTTTCTTGGGAAAAAGTGAACAAAATGGAAGACGTTTGTAAAGAAGGTGATTTGTTATCATTCAAAGTTGTTGGAAAAGATCCAAAAACGAAAAAATGGAAATTATCACGTAAAGTTTTATTGCCTAAACCAGAGCAAAAAGAAACAACTTCTCAAGCATAAAAGAAAATCAACGGCACAAATTTTTGTGCCGTTGTTTATTTACTATATTTAAAAGAAAAAAGTCTATGTCAAGCAAAAGAGATTTAAAGAAAAGTTTGAACTATATGGTATACGATATCATCGAAGAAAGCTTCAATGTTCAGTTAATGGATGAATCTAAAACAGAAATTACAGATAAGTTGATCGATGAAGCAGTGTCTTTTCAAGATAAGATGCTGGTTAAGATCAATGGAGCAAAAACGAAAGCTGATTTCAGACCAATTTTAAAAGAATTGGAAGATTCAGCAATCGAATTCGTTAATAAATTGAACGGGTTGAATTAATTTTCGATCTTTTCGTAATATTATAAGCGGACCTCGGTCTGCTTTTTTTATTTAATGTTTTGAAACTATGAATTGGAAGAAAATGCTAATGGCCGTTGGCTTATTTACTTTTGTAATGATTCTTTTTCTAACAGGTGGCAAATCTACCTTTTGGAACGCTGTGGCACTTGGTGGATTAATGATCTTTTTCTGGATCTTTGAGTTAATTCCAATTTACGTTACTGCATTATTCCCTTTAGTTTTAGCTATACCCCTAGGATTATTAAAAACCGACGATTTGGCATCAGCGTATGGAAACAGTAATGTTTATTTGTTTTTTGGAGGTTTTATTCTGGCACTAGGGCTTGAAAAATGGGATGTGCACCAACAGGTAGCACGAGGGATAATATCTGTTGTAGGTAAGTCGAAGACAAGGATATTATTAGGTTTTTTAGTGAGTACTTGTTTGTTGAGTATGTGGATCTCCAATACGGCAACAGCGCTTATGATGCTGCCGATGGCCATTGGTATTATTGATGCTTTGCCTACATCGGCCAAAAAAGGTAAATTCCCTTTATTTCTGCTACTGTCTGTGGCTTATGCAGCTAGTATCGGAGGAATTGCAACGCTAGTTGGCTCTCCACCAAATGTGCAAATGAAAAGTATTTTGGAACAGAATTATGGGATGAAGATCGATTTTTTATCTTGGATGAGTGTGGGCTTACCGGTAAGTTTGACTATGTTGGCGCTAGTATTCCTTTTCTTCCTGATTTTAATGCGTAAAGAAACCAAAGAGAAATCTGAAAATTTTGATCTAACGCGTGAAAAGTGGACTGCTAATCAAAAGCGTGTGAGTATGATCTTTTTATTCGTTGTTGTGCTCTGGTCGTTTAAAGAAGTCTTTAATTCATACATTGGATTCAGTTACCGAGACGAAAGTGCTGCATTGTTGGGCGCTTTGCTTTTATTCTTCATCCCTGGAAGCGATAAAAAGCCCTTGTTAAATTGGAAAGACACAGAAAAATTACCTTGGGGAATCTTATTGCTTTTTGGTGGTGGATTGGCCCTTGCTGCTATGTTTGAAAAAAATGGTGTGATCGCTGAGATCACTCAAGTATTTATGAATTTCAGTCACGTTTCCTTTGGACTATTGATCGTAATTGTGGTTACAGTAGCCATTTTTGCAACAGAAATCATGTCCAATTTAGCCTTGGTAACACTTTTTGTTCCGCTTATCGCTGCATTTGCTATTCAATCAGATTATCCTGTTTTACAATTATGTGTGGCTCTCACTATGGCAAGTTCGTGTGCCTTTATGTTGCCTGTGGGCACGCCTCCAAACGCCATTGTATTTTCGTCAGGAACCATTCACATTTATCAAATGGCGAAGTATGGTTTCTGGATGAATTTGGTAGGAGTAGGTGTAGTCTCCTTCTTTTCCATCATCTTATTGTAAAACAGTAACTTAAAAAGATTTAATTAAAGTATCGAACGTAATGAAAGTACTATTATCACCTGCAAAATCAATCGATATTGATCAAAGAAAAAATACAGCGATCACAACAACTTCTCCCTTTTTGGAGGAGACAGATTATCTGGTGAATAAATTGAAAAAGTATTCAGCAGGTCAACTAAAGAAAATGATGCACATTTCTACGGACCTGGCAGAAATGAATCATCATCGCTATCAAAATTGGGAAACACCAATTGAGTCAAATACAAATAACTGCCCAGCAATCTACGCATTTACTGGTGAAGTGTATCGAGGCTTAGATGCTCAGTCTTTAAATGATCAAGCTATTGATTTTGCGCAAAATTCTTTAGTGATACTTTCAGGTTTATATGGAGTACTTCGTCCTTTGGATTTGATTTATCCTTATCGATTGGAAATGGGAACGTCCATTAAAGTTACTCCAAAGAAAACCAATCTATATCAATTTTGGGGTGATAAAATCGCTCAATTTTTAAATCAGGAGATGAACAACGAAGAGGTAGTTATCAATCTTGCGTCAAACGAATATTTTAAAGCAGTTGATCAAAAAAAACTCAAACACAAAATTATCACACCTGTTTTCAAGGAATTAAAGAATGGGGAATATAAGATCGTGATGACTTATGCTAAAAACGCCAGGGGATTGATGGCGCGATACATCATCGATCAGCGCATTACTGACCCGGAACAAATCAAGGGTTTTGACCGCTCTAACTATCGATATGATGCTAATCTTTCTACAGAAAGTGAATGGGTGTTTACGCGATAATGCATTTGAATGAAACCTTTTCAGTTCAATATTTATTTAGGTATCCTTACCATTATTGGATACAGCTTTAAAACAGAAGATATACTTCGTTCCGTTCCTGGCTGGCTCCTTGGGACTTTTCTTTTGGTATTGTATTTTTCTGAATACTGGGCATTCTTATTCAAGATCAACGCTGATCGAATCAAGGAAATAATGATCCGCACGAAGGGGAGATATAATCAAAAGATCGAGCCTTTTCGTGAACCGGGATTCATGCTTTTTTATGGATTTATTATTCGTATGATATTTCGTATTACATTGATTTTAGCCGCTTTGACGATGTTCGGAGTAGAGACGGGGAAAACTTTACCTTTGTGGGCTGGAATTGTGATGGGAACGACAGTTCTGGTCGAATTGTTCGTGTTTTTATATGCTGCGTTCGAAACTAAAGTGATTATAAACTCACCAGATGAAGAAGGCACAAAGGCAGAGTGGGAATCTGAATTGAAATGGCGAGAAAAAATGGTACGTCGGATGAAATTGCCAAACTTTCAATTAAAATTAGAATGCTCAAATATCGTTCTTCTAGTAGCCGCACTTGCAGCCACGTACATGTTTTGGAATATGGTGAACAGAGAGTTCGTTGATTTCATTCATCAATCCGCAATAACTCAAGAATCACCAGCCTTTGTTATAATTTTAATACCTATCGCTTGCTTTGTACTCAGTATCTTTTTCTTAACACCAGTACGACTTGCATTTTGGATAGAACAGTTGTTTCAGATCGACACGAAACAAGAATTGCTTAAATTCCGTTTGTCCTTGTTGTTCGCAGGGATATCTATAACCGCACCTACATTGATCGCATTATTGAAGTATAGTTTTTCTCTTTAAATCTCCTGCGCCTTATCAATGATGTGCCAAGTATGATCAGCGAGCAATTTTACACAAGCGTAATAGGTGAATCGGTTCTTAGATCTTCCCCATTGATCAGGTGCAATTAACGAAAGAATAAAACTTGAATCTTCTTTTTTATACAAATAATAGATGTGGTTGATCACCGGTTCAAAACGCATTTCGGCCGAGTAAATAAATGCTGAGATCTGTTTTCTATCTTGAAGGCGTTTGGCTTGTTCTGCAAGCAACTGCATCTGTTCATAGATTTGATCCAACTGAAGGTCTGTTTGATGTTCCATCGCCGATAAGGCACGACCTTTTAATTTTCCTTCGTCTTCAGGTTTCACAAGTGCACTTCCCGCATGATGCGGATACTCAAGTGAATGTGGATTTTCGGTTATCTTGTCTTTGTCGATAGGGTTTTCAAACGCTTCATTCATATGCTCCACTTTAGATTCCAAATTTACAAAAATGTGCGGTCAAATACTACATGGATTTGTTCGATGCCAGTCTTGTATTTGTTGCACAATTAATGTTGGATCTTCTAAATGGGGGTGATGGCCTAAACCACTCAACCAGCTTGTAGTAGTTATGTTTTTATTGGATTTCTCAATGAGTTCCAGCTGCGTTTTTGTTCCATATTGATCCTTGGAACCTTGAATGGCAAGAAGTGGAGTGTTTAATTGGTGGATATCGTTTTCAATATTCCAATGCTTAAAAAAAGAACTTGTCCACGTGTTTGCCCATGCGTAAAATAATGCGGTCGTCTTTTCCCCATGATATTTTTCAAGTCCTTTTAATTTGCCTTCTTCAAATGCTTGAATAGCCGGATAAACACCTGCAATCGTTTCTGCTTCGTTGAGTACATGTGCTGCAATTGTAACAACACCGTGCACATGTTTCGGGTATTTTGCTGCATATAATAACGCAATACTGCCACCATCCGAATGACCCACCAAAATGATTTTTTTATCGCTTGGAATAAGTTCGCGGATAAACACATAAAATTCCTCAGCGTATTGATGCAAATAGTCTTCTTTGCGTGGCGCTTGCAGCGGAGATGAATTTCCATGTCCGGTTCTTTCGTAGATCAAGCCGTTCAATTGCAATGATCTACAGAGTAATTCAGGAAAACCTTTCCACTGTCCTATGGATCC